>QQNE01000010.1 GCA_003402735.1 Verrucomicrobiota bacterium | reverse complement strand
GCCGCCCCGGCTCCCGCCGCTCCGGCCCCGACGCCAGCGCCTGCCGCTCCGGCTCCCGCAGCTCCGGCCCCTGCAGTTCCGAATCCCTGAGTTCGGCTCGTGACCGTTTCCCTTCAAGGACACGGTCATTATTCCTCTAGGTGGCAGCCCGGTGGTTTGGCTTTCAAAGGCCGAGCCACCGGGCTCCCCATTTCAGGATCCATGGCATCGTGCCCAGGCTCAGAATGGTGGTGGCCAGGACGATCTGGATCGCTGTAGCCGGGTGCCCGCCATACATCCGCGCCAGAATGATCGGAAAGACCGCCGCCGGCATTGCGGCTTGCACCAGCAGCACTTGACGGATTTCCAGGGGCAACGGCAGATATCGGGCCATCGCAAGCACCACCAGCGGAATCGCCCCCAGCCGAGTGAAGCTCGCTCCCAATACGGTGCGGGCCTGAAATTTCCACGGCTCCATTCTCGCTTGGGAGGCGATCGCCGCTCCGATGACGAAAAGAGCGATCGGCACCGCGCAGCTGCCCAGGGAACGAAGCGTGCCCAGCAAGGCGCTCGGCATCCAGTGGGCACCTCCGACGTAGTGGAGCATCAAGCCCAGGACTACAGCGATGCAGGGACCGTTGAGCAGGGAACGCCACCCCGCCTCTGAAATGCCCCGGAGAACCATGACGCCGATCGTCCACATGGCCAGCTCCACTCCCATGCCGTGGAGAAAGAGCACGCCGAGCGGTCCCTCGCCGAAAAGTGCGACGAGGACCGGCAGGGCCATGAACCCGTAATTCTGGATGGCGGTGGCGACCGTGAACGTGCGCAACCCTTGACCGGGTTTGAGGAGAAGCAAACGGGCCACCAGGGCGCTCAGCAAAAGTCCCGCCGCGACGGACGCATACCCGCTGGCAATGGCCCAGCCCACGGTGGCAAACTCATTCAAAAGCGGGTCCCCAATGACTTTGCCGAGGATAAAGCTCGGAAAGAAGAGGTTGAGATTGAGCTGCATCAATCCGGTCTCCAAAGCGGGCGCCATCCAGCCGAAGCGGTGGAAGGCGGCGCCGATGAGCACCATGAGAAACACGGGGATGATCGCTTCAAAGATTTGTGGGATCATTGGGGAGGTCGTGATCCAAGTGGTCCCGTCACCGGGTGGCGGTCAGGTTGACGATCTCGGGCCCGAAGATGGCATACACCAAGCCGAGAAGTCCCACCAAGATGAACACGCCGGTCCGGAGGGTGGATTGGTCCGCACGATGGAGTACGTAAGAGCCCAGCAGAATGCCTGCCAAAGTGGCCGGGGTGGTCCACATGAGCAGGTTCAGAACTTGGAGATCGAAGAAGCCGTTCGATCCCATCAGCACCATTCGGTAGCCCGCTCCGGCCATGAAGACGACTTGAAGGGTCGCCACGGTCTGGGATTTGCTCCAGGCTTGGCTGTAGGCGTAGGCCACGATCGGGGGGCCACTGATATTGAAGGCACCTCCGAAGAAGCCTCCGGCCAAACCAAAGGGAATCGCGAGGCGTTGATGGATCACAAAAAGGGGATGTTTGCGGAGGGCCTGCAACAGGTCGAACAGGGAAAAGAGGAAGAGAACCAAGCCAAAAAAACGGATGAACCAATCGACGTCGGAATGCTGCTTGGTGAACTGGAAGCCGAGGTAGGTTCCGACCAGGGTTCCCAGCGTCAGGCCGAGCGCGGGACGAAAGGAAAAGGCGCCTCCATGGCGTTTCAGCAAGACGAGGGGGATCAGGATGGAGTTGACCGCGACGAGGGTGAGGCTGGATTGCCAGTCTGTCTGCAGCAGCGGCAGAAAGGCCATGCCGACGATGGCAAAGCCGAACCCGGTGAGTCCTTGGACAAAACCGGCAGCGGCGAGGACGAAGCCGATTCCCACGATTTGGAAAACCGAGGCGTTCATGCGCTGGGAGCCTGTCGATTGCGGAGCCAAGTTCGCATCATGAACCAGGCCAGAGCGATTCCGAGGAGATTCGCCAGGACATCCGCAGCTTCGGGTGATCGGCCGGGCACGAATTTTTGGCCGATTTCCATGAGAATTCCCCATCCGAGGAGAAATCCAGCCAAGCGGCCAGGATGCTTGGAGAAGGCCAGGAGCCCGGTGATTCCCAATACGGTGTAAGCGCTGGTGTGCTTGATCTTGTCAGAAATGCCGGGAGGCGGAGGGGGGGCCCCGGCAGCCAGGGAAAGCCAAGTGACCGCCGCCAAAACAGTCAGGAAGACAAGTTTCAGAGGCAGGTCCGCCGGGGATTGGGATCTCAGGACGGGCATGAACGACTCGACGCTGGACGCGCCGGGGCCCGTTCGCAACCGACAAGTCCGGTGACCGACTCAGTTTGGGCTCGAGGCAGGCGCCGGAGCCGGTTTTTCAGCGAGCCGGGGGAGCGGATTGCGGGTGAGTTGGATGAGGTCCTGGAGGGTGGAGAGGGCCTCCCTCTTGACGTAGCCGATTCCGTGAGGCGGTTCCAAGGCGCGCTCTTCAGCGGTTCGCTCCTTGCGGACACCGGTCATCATCCCGCTGAGTTCCTGGTCCGAGATCTCCGAGAGGAGCCGGAGTTTCTCGTTTGCGAGGTCGTCCAGGGTCAGGCTGTAGGTGGAATAGAGACCCTTCTCGGATTCCCGGAGCTTGGTGTAGCGAGCCTTCATGGCTTCGGTCCGCTCGTTGGACTTCACGTCCTGTTCCTTGATTTCCGAGATGCGGATTTTCTGGTTGAGGGAGAGGGAGTTCTGTTCCTTGCGCTTTTGGAAACGGGCAATTTCCTCCTTCACCCATTGAAAATCCGGATCGGAAGCAACCCGTTCCTTGGAGCGCCGGGCCAGTTCCTCGATCGGGAGGGGAGTCTTCTGGAAAAGGGCGAACTTCTGGCTCTCGATCTCGTCGTAAGGCAGGGAATTCTTCATCGAGCTTTCACCGATCTCCATGACCTCGGTGATGGAGGGGAGATGAATGTCAGGGACCACACCCTTTCCTTGGGTGGAGCCGCCGGCAATTCGATAGAATTTTTGGATGGTCAGTTTCAGGGCCCCTTGCTGGTTGTTGTCGGCTCCCGGGATCAGGAGGTTGAACTGATTGGTCGTCACCGGCAGGAGTTGCTGAACGGTTCCCTTTCCGAAGGTGGACTGCTCACCCACGATCACCGCCCGATTGTAATCCTGGAGGGCCGCCGCGAGAATCTCGCTGGCGGAGGCGCTCGACTTGCTGGTCAACAAGACCAGAGGACCGGAATACACCGGTTCGGCGGAGGGCGAGGTTTTGACATCTCTGTTTTCCCGGCTGTCGCGGGATTGAACGACCGGGCCGCGCCGAATGAACAACCCCGTGAGGTTGATGGCCTCCTCGAGGGAACCCCCTCCGTTCTGGCTCAAATCGAGGATCAATCCATCGATCTTCTCTTTCATGAGACGGGTCAAGAGACGCTCCGTGTCCTTGGTCACGCTGGTTTGGCCCGTGTCCATGTCACTGTAGAAGGAGGGAAGGTCGATCCAGCCCAGGCGGAGCGGTTTGCCCTTGGGATCCTTGGTCTCGATCAATTCGGCGCGGGCCAAGCTCTCTTTCAACTCCACCCGGTTCCGCTTGATGAGAATATCGACCGTGTTGGAGGGATCCTTGCCGTTCGGAATGACCCGGAGGCGCACCACGGACCCGCGCTTTCCACGGATGAGATCCACCACCTTTTGCAGTTTCATGTGCAGGATGTCCTGCATCTCCCCGGAGGTTCCCTGGCCGACGTGGGTGATGCGGTCACCGACCTGAAGCTCTCCGGAGGTTTGAGCCGGGCCGCCTACGACCAAGCCCTTGATCTCGGCATGCCCGCTGTCCGTCATGCTCAGCAGAGCCCCGATCCCGTCGAGCGACTTTTGCATCGAGATCCGGAAATTATCGTATTCCGATTGGGTAAAATACTCGGAGTGCGGATCATAGGCGTGGGCCAGGGACTTCAAAAAGAAGCCCACGACCTCCTCGGGTGAATTCTCGTTGATCGATTCCAGGATGCGCTCGTAGCGCTTGGCCACGATCTCCTTCGGACTCTTCGGCGTGCCATCGGCGTTTTTCTCCGAGGCCTCCTCTTCCTCATCCCGGGAGGCCCCGGGTTGTTTGTCGGGGATTTCCCGGCGGAGCACTTCTTGGAGAAGTTCGTTCTCGATCATGCGCGACCAGAGTTCATCCGCCGCCGCCTCATCCGCCGGCCATTTGGCGTCCTTCCGGCTCACTTCGATGGTGGCATTTGAATCGAAGGTGAATTCCCTGGTCTTGAGCAATTCTTGAACCTTGGCGATCCGGATGGCGACGCGATCCTTGTAGAGGTTGTAGATCTCTTGGGCGGCGCCGACATTCTGCATGAGCAGCAGGTCATCGAGTTTGTCGCGGAACTTCGTGTCGAAGGTGTCGATGTCACTCTGCAGGAAGTACATCCGGCCCATGTCCAGAAACTCGAGGTAGTTGTCGAGCATCTCACTAGAGACCTTGTCGTTGACCGGTTGGTCGTTGTAGTGCTCGTGCTGGAGAAGGTTGGCCACTTTGGCCGCGATTTGTCCGAAATTGTCTCCTTCACGGGCCACCAAACAGTGGGGCAGGACCAGGAACGTCCCGAAGAAAAGGGTGGGGATCAGGAGGATGCGAAGTTGGGCACCGATGCTTCCGTAGTGCTTGGCCATGGGTTTGTTCTTGGGATGAACTGGGTGAGGCGTTCTGGGGATGAGCGCCGGAGGTCAACCTACACGTCCGGCTCAGCTTTGACAGCTTTTTTCCAATTGAAATTCAGAAGGAGACGGTGGATTTGCCCTGATGGTCCGGATTCACTCTCATTGCGGCGGCTTTACCCAGACGAACGGCTACGTTGTCGTCTCCACCTCCGGCGCCATCGTTGCGCTGGATGCGCCCGCCGGAATGGCGGAGTGGTTGGAAGCCATCGGACTGCGCCCGTCCCGGTTGCTCCTCACGCATGCGCACTTCGATCACGTGACCGACGCAGCGCTTGTCAAGGAGCGCTTCGGATGCCCCGTTCACGCGTTCGCTTCGCCCAATTCCGAGTTGACCCTGGAAAGCGCCTACGCAGAAATGGGGCTCCGAGTCGAACCTTACGAGGTCGATGAGCCGATCGCCGAGGGCGACCGAATCGCGGAGGGCGACTTGAGTTTCGCCTGTCTCCACGTCCCCGGGCACTCGCCCGACAGCGTCTGTTTTTACCTCGCCTCGGGCGATCCGAAGGATAGCCCTCTGCTTTTCGGCGGCGACGTGCTTTTCAAGGGCAGCATCGGACGGACCGATTTTCCGCACGGAAACCACGACCTTTTGGTTCGGGGCATCCGGGAAAAGTTGTATGCGTTGCCGGATGAAACGGTGGTCCTTCCCGGGCACGGCCCCGAGACATTGATCGGGACCGAGAAGAAGAAAAATCCCTACGTCAGACTGGAAGATTGAGCTCCGGATTTTCGGGGGAGCTTGGCAGGGCCAGACCGGAAGGATCAGAAGGGAATGTCGTCCCCTTCGTCCGGGAGCGGACTGGGGTTGTGGCTGGGTGCCGGACGTGTCGGGGAAGGTTGGTAATCGTGGTCGCCGCCGCGGTTGCCGCCTCCTCCACCTCCGCCATAAGACGGCCTATCGTGGGAGGAGCCATAACTTTCTCCGCCGCCACCCCCGCCCCCCCCGCCGGAGGGGCTGCCGAGGAATTGCATGGCGTCACCGACCACCGAGAGCTTGCTGCGATTCTGTCCGGTGGTCTTGTCTTGCCAGCTCTCCAACTGGAGGCGCCCCTCGATGAAGACGGGACGACCTTTTTTCAGGTATTGACCGGCCAGTTCTGCGGTTTTGCCCCAGAGCGTGACATCCACAAACGTGGTTTCTTCCCGGCGCTCACCGCCATCGCCTCCTGGGATGATTCGATTTACCGCCAAGCCGATCTCGGTCACGGCGGTTCCCTTTGGGGTGTAACGCACCTCCGGATCTCTGGTCAGGTTTCCGATCAGCATCACTTTGTTCAACGAGGCCATCCCTCTACCTACTGCCTTTCGGGGCGATTGGCTACTTTTTTGTACAAAGTGAGGGAAGGTCGCGAACTCGGATCACCTCAATTGGCGATGCGTTGGTAAGACTGAAGGTAGATGTCCGGGTTGATGCGAAGTCGGCCGCGGAGTTTGGCGATGGTGTCAGGCTCCGCTTTGAAAAAGTAGTTCACGTAGTAACCGGATTTCTTCTTCCGGGCATTGTAAGCGAACTCCCGCTTTCCAATCCGGTCGATCTTCTCCAGTTTGGCACCCTCTTCCTCGATCTCGCGGCCCACGGCGTTGATCTTTTCGTCGATGCCTTCCTCGCCTTGGAGGTTCAGCACAATGATGGCTTCGTAGTCTCGTTTCTGCTCGCTCATGATCTTGGTTCTGCGTCTGGTTGGTTGGTAGATGGTTTGTTTGCGGCTCGGGCAGTCTTTGGTTTTGCCTTGGCAACGGTTTCCGGATCCTGGTTGAAGCGGTTCATGGCCACCGTCAGTCCCGAGTCGAGCACGCATCCTATGGCGGCTACGGAATCCTGCAGCGTTTTTTCCAAGGTTTCCGCTTCGGCCCGCGAAAATTGGGCCAGAACGAAGTCCGCGAGATCGGCTTCGGACCGCTTCCCATCGATGCCGACCTTGAGCCGGGGGAAGTTGGAGGATCCCAACTCAGCGATCATCGATTTGATCCCGTTGTGGCCCCCCGCGCTGCCCGAGGCGCGGAGCCGGATCCGACCGAGCGGGAGGGCGACGTCATCGTGGACGGCGAGAATTTCCTCGGGAGCGATCTTGAAAAAGGCGGACACTTTGGAGACGGCGCGGCCGCTCAAGTTCATGAACGTCTGGGGCTTGATGAACCAGGTATCGGCGACCTTGGCGATGCGGCAATCCCAACGCTTCTCCGTGGCCCAAGGTTCCCCGGCAGCAGCCACAAAGCGTTCCACGATCATGAAACCGACGTTGTGGCGGGTGTCGAGGTAGGCTGGGCCGGGATTTCCGAGGCCCGCCACAAGCCGGATTTTGGCTGTGCCGTTCTCGAGAACATGCTGGGATTCCCCGCCCACGGCGCGGATCAGGCAGCTCCAGCCTGCTTGGTCGTGCGGGTCTCAGCGATCAAGGCGATGACCACTCTTCCGCCGGTGGTGGGAGCCACCCCTTGTGGGAACTTGACTTCGCCGACGTGGAGGGCTTGGCCCATGGCGAGATCAGTGACGTCGAAGGTGAGGCTCTCGGGGAGATCCTTGGGCAGGCAACGAACTTCGAGTTGGTGGACTTGATGGTCGAGCAGACCGCCCTGTTTGACGCCAACGGGTTCGCCGGAGAGGAAGACCGGCACGGTAGCCCGAATCTCTTCGTCCTCGCGAACCGCCTGGAAATCGATGTGGGTGATGGCTCGGGTCAGGGTGTTGTGCTGCACGGCTTGGATCAGCACCAGCTTGTTCTTGTCCTTGGCGCCCTCCACCACCAAATCCACGAGCACGTTCTCGCTGGATGCATGGGCCAGCAGGTCCGTGATTTCCTTGGCGTTGACCTGGACCGGATAGTTCCGCTGGCCTCCACCGTAGATGACACCGGGAACGACGCCTTGGCGGCGCAGCTTTTTCACCGTCGCTGTGCCGGTGCCTTCGCGAACCTCCGCTTGGAGCTTGAAATGGATGGACATGGAGCCTTGCAGGTAGAAGTGGATGTTCGGAGGCTTGGAGCCTGATGCCCCTGTCTCCGCAAAAGGGGCGGGCAAATTAGGCTTGGCCTCCGGAAATGTCAAAAAGAGAAGTGACAGATTGATTGCCGGCAATCCGATTGATCGCTTCCGCGAGCAAATCATCGATCCCGAGGGTCGTGATCTTCTTGCCCGTGGCCTGCGGCGTGCTGTCGGTGCAGATCAGTTCCTGGACCACCGATTTGGCGAGGCGATCCCGGCCCAGTTTGCCGAGGACGGCGTGCGAGACCACGGCTCGGATTTCCCGGGCACCATGGGACCGGAGGAGCTGAGCCGCTTGGTCGATGGTGCCGAATGTTTCCGTCAAGTCGTCCACGATGAGGATGTTGCGGTCCTTGACGTCGCCGATCAGTTCGACCGCTTCAACTTCGGTGGCGCTGACGCGGCGTTTTCCGACGATCGCCATCGGGATCTCCAGGGCGCGCGAGTAGGCGTGCGTCATTTTCAGGTTGCCCACGTCCGGGGAGACGACGACCCACTCCTCCTTGTTGAGGTTGTGCTTGCGCAGGTGTTTCAGAACCACGGGCATGGCGTAGAGATGATCCACCGGGATGTCGAAGAAGCCCTGGATTTGGCCCGCGTGCAGGTCCATGGTGAGAACCCTTTGGATTCCGGAGGCGACCAGAAGATTGGCCACCAATTTGGCGGTGATTGGCACCCGAGGCTGATCTTTCCGGTCCTGACGAGCATAGCCGAAGAAGGGGATCACCGCAGTGATCCGCTCCGCGCTGGCGCGTCGGGCCGCGTCCACCATGATGAACAGTTCCATCAGGTGATGGTTCGTCGGCGGACTGGTTGGCTGGACGATGTAGACATCGCACCCCCGGATGTTCTCGTTGATTTTCACGAACGTCTCTCCGTCCGGAAAGGTCGTTACGAGGACATCCGACCGGGAAGTTCCGAGGCGGGCACAGATGCGGTCGCACAGGCCCGGGTGGGCGGAGCCGCTGAGAATGCGTAGGTTTTTGGGATTTGCTTCCATCAAAGGGCGCGGTCCGATGGCGGGCCGGAGGATGATGAAAGAAGGGAGATTGGCGGTCTCTGCAACGGATTTCGTGGATTGTCCCAAAGTTGCGGTCGATCCGGCGCTGTGGTAGGAGCGCCCATGCTCATGACTGAGGCGTCGTTCGCCCGCAAGCCGTTTTGGATCGCGCTGCTCGTGATGCTCGGGGCCCCGGTCCAGGGAGCCCCGGTTCCGAGGAGGGATGCCTACGCGGGCCTGGCGCCGCGCCAAGTTGTCGGCACCGGGGCGGCAACCGAAGGGATCGAGGGAAAGGTTCTGTGCGGCTATCAGGGATGGTTCCGCGCCGAGGGGGACGGCAGCGGGCTCGGGTTCACCCACTACCAGAGGGCCGGAAAATTTGAGCCGGGCTTTTGCTCGATCGATTTGTGGCCGGACCTGGCCGGGTTCGACCCGGATGAACTCTACGCGACCCCTTTCGTTTTTCCCGATGGCAGTCCCGCCCCGGTTTTCAGTTCGCTCCACCCCAAGACGGTGGATCGGCATCACCGATGGATGCGGGAACACGGTATCGATGGCGCGTTTGTCCAGCGCTTTGCCGTCCACGGCGCCAAGCCGCACACCGATTTTGCCGGGCTTGCGGCGGACAACCGCAAGTTGCAACTCTGTCGGGAGGCCGCGAATGCCCATGGGCGTTGCTGGGCGTTGATGTATGACCTGAGCGGATTGGCCTCGGCAGATTTTGAGCGATTGGCCGCGGATTGGAAAGAGTTGCGCACCCGGATGCAATTGGGAACGGATCCGAACGACACTTCGTATCTGCGGTATCGGGGCAAGCCCCTGGTGGCGGTGTGGGGGATCGGTTTCAACGATGGCCGATCCTACTCCCTGGAGGATTGCGAATGGTTTTTGCGCCTGCTCAAGCAGAACCCGGATTGGGGAGGCATGAGTCTGATGGTGGGGGTGCCTTACGGGTGGAGGACGCTGGATCGTGACTGCGCACCCGACCCGCGTCTGCACGAGGTGCTCAAGCTGGCGGATATCATCAGCCCCTGGTCGGTGGGGCGGTATGGCCAGATCGCAGAGGTCGATGCCATCGCGGCTCCGAACTTGCGCCAGGATCTGGACTGGTGCGCCGGACGCGGGATCTCCTACTTGCCCGTGGTGTTTCCCGGCTTCAGCTGGCACAACCTCCGCGGCGGCGAGGCTCCCCTCAATGCGATTCCGCGTCAGGGTGGACGTTTTCTCTGGAAACAGTTCACCACGATCAAAGGAGCGGGGGCCAAGGGAGCTTTTGTGGCCATGTTCGACGAAATCGACGAAGCGACGGCGATTCTTCCCTGTCGCAACGTCCCGCCCGTGGGGGCTTCGCCATTTGTCAGTTATGAAGGAGTGCCCGGTGATCATTATCTCTGGCTTTGTGGGCAGGGGGGACGTTTGTTGCGCGATGAATTGCCCCTTCGGTAAGCACGCGGCGTGGGCGGCGCTGACGCTTTGGTGTTTTGGGATTCACTCGGCGGCCGCGCTCGCGGGCGGGCCGCAACCCAGCCCCAACATCCTGTGGATCACGGCGGAGGACCTCAGTCCAAATTTGGGCTGTTACGGTGATCGTTATGCTCGAACTCCGCATCTCAACGCCTTTGCCCGGGAGAGTGTCCGCTACGACCTCGCGTTCGCGGCTTCCCCGGTCTGCTCTCCCTCCCGTTCGTGTCTCATCACCGGCCGTTATCCGGTCGCAACCGGAACGCATCAGATGCGCTCGGAATTTCCGCTTTCGGCGTCGGTTCACGGCTTTCCGTTTTATCTTCGTCAGGCCGGGTATTTCACCTCGAACCAAGGGAAAACCGATTACAACACCGGGGACGCCGGGAGGCTGATTGCGGAGTCGTGGGACATCTCGAGTGAAACCGCGCACTGGCGGGATGCGGGACGTCGGCCCGGGCAACCCTTTTTTGCCGTCTTCAACGACATGACAACGCATCAGTCGCGCACGATGTCGTGGTCCTGGCAGTCCTTTGCGAAACACGTCCAGTCCAAGCTCCGGCCCGAGGAGATTCACGACCCGGCCCTGGCCAGGGTGCCGCCCTATTATCCCGATACCGATACGGTTCGTCGCACGCTGGCTCGTTATGCGGATTGCGTCGCCCTGATGGATCGCAACGTCGGGCGGATCCTGGCGGAGCTGGAGCAGGACGGCTTGGCGGACGATACGATTGTCTTCTTTTTCTCGGACCACGGGGCCGGACTGCCCCGGCACAAGCGGTTGCTTTATGATTCCGGCATGCGGGTGCCGCTGCTGGTGAGGTTTCCCCCAAAATACCGGCACCTCGCTCCGGTTTCGCCGGGGGAGGCAACGGATCGTCTGGTCAGTTTTGTCGATTTCGCGCCCACCGTTCTGCAGTTGGCGGGACTCGCTCTTCCAGCGCATTTCCAGGGCGCGGCCTTTGCCGGAACGCGACCCGCGGCCCCGCGCGAATATGTCTACGGGAGTCGTGACCGTGTCGATGAGGCCCTCGACCTGATGCGCAGTCTGCGAGACCGCAAATATCTTTATGTTCGCAATTATCAACCGCTGACGAGCTGCAATCAGCCGGAAGCCTATTCGGATGTTTCCGCCATCCGGCGCGAGATCGCGGATTTGGCCAGGCGGAAACTCGGGGCGCTGACGCCCGCTCAACTCGATTATGCGGGGCCCGAGAAGCCGGTGGAGGCGTTTTATGATGTGACTGCGGATCCGGAACAGATCGACAACTTGCTCGACGGACCGATGTCGACGGAGCAAGCGCAAGCGCTGGAGCGTTTCCGGCGGGAATTTCGCCGCCATCGCTCCGAGATCGGCGATCGCGGGGCGTTGACCGAGGATTCCCTCTGGCGCTTCGCCAAGGCGGGTGATTCCCCGGGCGAAGCGGTTCTGGCGTCGGCATGGGAAGCCGCGGATGGGGTCGGTTCAAGCGATGTGGCGGCGTTGCTGAAGGGGGTGGAGTCTGGGGAGGTGGAGCGGCGTTACTGGGCGGTGGTGGGCCTGCGCCGGGCGGGATTTGCCGATCCTGGAAAGATTGCGCGCCTCTTGGAGGATCCCGCTCCGCCGGTGCGGTTCGAGGCGGCTCGGTGGCTGGCCGAGGACGAGTCCAACAGGGCTCAGGCTTTGGAGGTCCTGAGCCGGGGATTGGGCGAGCCGGGCTGGTGGAACGCGCTCCACGCCTGCCGTGCCATCGAGTTGCTGGGAGATCGGGCCAAGCCGTTGCTTCCGGCCATGCGTGCCCTGTATCTGAGGACGCGTTGGCAGCAGGATGACGCCCGATTGTTTCTCGCTTTTTCCTCGGGAGCCTGGTTGGAGGCGATCGGGGAGAAGGTGGCTCCATGGGATTTCGGGCCGGAGGCGGGCATCTTCAAGGAGGCGCCGCTCCCCGCGCTGGATCCCGGGCGGAGTGCGGCCGAGTGGGCGGTGCGTCGCGCGGAATTGCGGCAGGCGTGGCAAGGTGTTTTGGGGCCGCTTCCGCAATCCAGGGTGGATCTGAACCTGGAGATCCTCGGTGAGGAGCGGCTGCCCAGGTTCAAACGGCAGCACGTTCGTTACCAGATCGACGAGGTCACCACGGCCGATGGCTATCTCTTGATTCCCGCGGAGGCCTCGGCCAAGGCGCGGAGGCCGGGCGTGGTGGTGTTCCATCCGACCGAGAAGGCGCATGCCCGGGGAGTCGCTGGGGTGGGGGAATCCCATTCCTCAGACGCAACCCATGGCGTGCATCTCGCGGAGCTTGGGCATGTGGTTCTCTGCCCTCGCAACTACATTTTCAATGAGGGGGCGGACTTCGCCACACACACGGCCGTTGTCTTGAGGCGTTGGCAGACCGGCATGGCCCGGATGTTGTGGGACGGGATTCGGGCTCTCGATGTTCTCGCCGCCTTGCCGGAGGTGGACCCGGCCCGGTTGGGGGCGGCCGGGCATTCCCTGGGAGCCAAGGAAGCGCTGTATCTGGCGGCGTTCGATGAGCGGGTTCAGGGGGCCGTTTTCAGCGAGGGCGGGCTTGGGCTGGCGATGAGCAACTGGGAGGCACCATGGTATCTGGGGCCGCAGGTGCGGCAAACCGGGTTCGCCCACGATCATCAGGAACTGTTGGCGTTGATCGCTCCCCGGGCCTTTCTGGTGATTGGAGGCGACAGCGCGGACACGGACGAGAGTCAGCTCTATCTCGACGCGGCCCGGCCGGTGTATTCGCTCTACAAGGCCGGGGAAAAGCTGCAGTTTCGCAACCACCGCGAGGGGCATCCTTACGGGCCGGCCGGAAGGGAAATGACGGAGCGATTCTTTGGATCGCTCTGGGGCGGGGCGCGCTGAAGGGAAGGAGGGGGCTCAGATCGCCGCCGGGGCGGAGATCCAGGCGGTGGTGATGCCGTCTCCGCTGGCCAGACCGAGCCGCATTTTCATTTGGCCGGAGAGCACGGCGGCGATGGTGAGGCCGAGGCCGAAGTGGTTGTGCCCCTTGGTGGTCATGAAAGGCTTGAACACCTGCGGGAGGCGTTCCTCGGGAATGACGGGCCCGGAATTCCGGATGACGAGGTCGATCCGGCCTTCGCCGATCGGGCTCAGTTCGCCAGGGGCGAGGAGGAGCAGTTCGACTTTGCCGCCCTTGTTTGCCGCTTCGGCCGCGTTGCGCACCAGTTCCACCAGGACTTCCTTGAAGCGCGAGACATCGGCGGTGATCGGAACGGCTTTGGCGGAGAGGCTCAAGGTCATGTTGGCCCCGCAAACCCGGCAGATCTCGATCAGTTTGCTTTCCATCAGCGGGAGGAACTCGAGCAGATTGAGGCGTTGAGGCGTGATCCGGTTGCAACCGCCGGCGGCCAGAACGCGTTCGCTGAGCGTGCTGTTGTGGAGCGAGGAGGTCCGCATCTGCTGAACGTTCTCGATGATGTTTTCATCGAGATCATCGTTCATCAGGATCAGACTGGTGAACCCTTGAACCACTGCCAGGGTGTTGTTGTTCTTGTGGGCCCATCCCCGGAGCAGGTCCTTGTAAAAGTCACGGGTCGGCGAGTCCTCGAGGACCAAATGATCGGCGAACAGAAAGTTGAGCTGAGGCGCTGGAGCCGTTTGGGTTCGGGCCATGAGAACCATGTTATGGCCCCTGTGATCTAGAGCAACATAAATTTATCGATTCCATTAAATTCAGGAGCTCATGATGAATTAAGATTCCTAAAAATATTTAAATTATTCATTTCATGGAAATTCATCAATCAGCCGTATGGTTTCTGCCGCTGGGATGGTTTCCGCGCGAGGGCTGTCGGCGAGCTCGATCTGCATTTCCCCGTTTTCTCCGAACCCGATCAGCTTGCCCTCGCGCCATCGGCCTTGTTGGCTGAAACGGATTCTGCGCCCGAGCAAAAGGCTGCGGCTGGCGACCTCCTCCAGGATTTGAGGGAAGTCGTTGGCGCTCCGGGCGTAAAGGGCGGTCAACTCGGCGAGGATGGCACCTGCCAACTGATTGCGGTCCACCGGGTTGCCACCGTTCAAGGCGCGAAGCGAGGTGATGGTGTGATCCAGGTCCGGAGGGAATTCGTCTGGCAGCGAGTTCACGTTGATCCCGATTCCCACGATGAGATGGGGGGAGGTTCGGGAGCCCTTGAGTTCCAGGAGGATGCCGGCCAATTTCCGGTCCATGGCGTAGACGTCGTTGGGCCATTTGAGTTGCACCGGCACCCGTTCGCTCCAGGCTTGCGCGGCCCGGGCGACCGCCAATCCGGCTGCGTGGGCGAAGCGGGGCCACAGCGTGACGGGCCAGTCCGGGCGGAGCAGCAGTGAAAAGGTGAGGTTCTTGCCAGGGGGCGCAGTCCAACGGTTTCCGCCGCGGCCCCGGCCGGAAGTCTGGGTTTCCGCGAACACGGCGCACCCCTCGGGCGCACCGGCCAAGCCGAGAGCGTCGGCCCGGTCATTGGTGGAACCGATCGCCTCGTGAATTTCCAACCGGGTTCCCAAGGCGGGAATGTCTGGTCCCAGGCGCAGGGAACGGAGGCCCGCGCCGAGGGCGTGAGCGATGGCGGGAGCGGAGAGCGGATCGTTCATGCCGGGCCGGTGGCGCTGATCTCCAAGGAGACATCGACGGACGGGGCGGAATGGGTCAGCGCTCCGACCGAGACGAAATCGACCCCGGTTTCGGCGATGCCCCGCACGGTTTCCAATGTCACCCCGCCGCTGGCCTCGAGGCGGATGCTGGGATTGACCGCGTTGCGGCGTCGCACCGCCTCGCGCATTTGGTCCAGGCTCATGTTGTCCAAAAGGATGACATCCACCCCGGGGAGGGTCAGGAAGGAGTCGAGTTGTTCCAAGGTGTCCACCTCCAGCTCGATGATCATGCCGGGGTAGGTGGTGCGGACGCGTTCAATGCCCTGGCGCAGGGCGGGAATCCGGTGTTCCGCGACCAGGTGATTGTCCTTGACCATCACGGCGTCGTGCAGGCCGCGCCGGTGGTTCGTGCCGCCCCCGTGCGCCACCGCGGCTTTTTCCAGCAACCGCCAACCCGGAGTCGTTTTGCGGGTGTCGAGAATCTGGCAGGAGGTTCCCTGGACGGTCTGGACGAAACGGCGCGTCAAGCTGGCCACGCCGGAAAGATGTTGCACAAAATTCAGCGCGGTCCGTTCGGCGGTGAGGATTGGTGCCAGACGGCCCTCGACTTCCAGGATCGAGGCTCCGGGGACCGGGGAATCGCCGTCCTTGGCGGTGAGACGCGCCTGCAGCGAGGGATCCACGCGGTTGAAGACGAGCTGGGCGATTTCCAATCCGGAGAGGACGATTCCCGGTTCTTTGGCGAACATGCGGGCGTGTCCGAGGGCGTTGGGAGGGACGAAGCAGAGGGTGGTCACATCGCCCCGGTCACCGAGATCCTCGCGCAGGGCGGCCTCGACGAGGGCATCCGCCGCATCCTTTTCTGGCACATTCATGAAAGTCTGATAAAGTTAAGAGTTTTCAGCTTGTTGTTTCCGTGCCGCGAGACCCAAACGCTCCCGATTTTCCATCCGGATCCGCTCCGTTTGCAACTCCGCCGGGGTGGTATCGGATTGCGAGCCGTCAATTCCGGAACCTGATTTTTCTGGTCATTGCTTCGGCGGTGGGATTTGTCGGCGTGCTTTTCGGCTACTACTACCACCTGGCGGAGAAAGAAGATATCACCCGGGTAGGCAAAATGCCGGAGCGATCCATCGTTTACGACTGGAAAAAGCGTGAAATCGGGAGATTGCACGGGGAGAACCGCACTCTGGTGACAAAGTCGGAAGTCTCCACTTACTTTGTGGACGCGTTGTTGGCACGGGAAGATTCGCGGTTTTATCACCATGACGGGATCGACTGGCGGGGCGTGGTCCGCTCGATTTTGCGGAACATCAAGGATGGGACCATGACCCAGGGAGCGAGCACCCTGACGATGCAGCTGGCCCGTTGCAGTTACGAGATCCGCGAGAAAACGCTGCACCGCAAGTTGCTCGAGGCGATGCTCGCGCGGCGCATCGAGCGGACTTACGACAAGAACGAGATTCTCATCCACTACATGAACCGGATTTACTTTGGTTCGGGGGTTTACGGGGTGGAGTTGGCCTCCCAGGCCTATTTTGGCAAACCGGCCAGGGAAATGGATTTGGGGGAGGCCGCCATGCTCGCCGGAATCATCCGGGGACCGAATCGGTTTTCGCCCTTCCGGCACTATGAGGATGCCGAGCGGGAACGGAACACGGTGTTGGACCGGATGCTGATCCATGGGTTTGTCACCACCGGGGAAGTGGCGGCCGCCAAAGCCGCCAAGGTGGCCGTCATGGACCCGCTCCACCTCGCCGCGCCACCGGTCTCCTACGCCATGGAGGTGGTCCGGCGGGACTTGGAACTGATCCTGGCGCAGCAGGACACGGAGGAGGGCGGGCTCCGGATCATCACCTCCCTGGACATCGATCTGCAGCGCACCGCCGAGCAAAGTCTCGAGACCCGCCTGACCGAGGTGGAGCAGCGGCCGGGGTGGGGGCACCAGACCCGTTCGGCTTACTTGGCCCTGAAACAGTCCGGAGCCACCACGCCCCCGGAATATCTGCAAGGTGCCGTGGTGGTGATCGACAACGTCACCGGCGGCATCCGGGCCATCGTTGGGGGACGAAGTTTTCAGGAGAGCCAGTTCAACCGGGCCACCATGTCTCAGAGGCAGATTGGTTCCCTGTTCAAGCCGTTCGTTTACGCCAAGGCGTATGAAAACGGGCTGCTGCCGGGCACCTTGGTCGATGACGACCCCATCCGCCCGGGTGAGATTCTCTGGGCGCAGGGGCGGACCTGGAGTCCCGAAAACTCCGACAACACCTTCCGGGGGCGTTTGCCTGCGGAGACGGGTTTGGTCAAGTCGCGCAACACCATGAGTGTCCGCGTCGGCGAGATCGCCGGGATCAGGCAGATCACCGACCTGGCGCGTCAAGCCGGGTTCAACGTGCCTCCCGAACCGTCACCGCAGATTTACATCGGCAACCTCGGGGCCACGGTCCAGGCGGTGACCAGCGCGTATTCCGCCTTTGCCAATGAGGGAGCCTGGATGCGGTCCCATGTCATCAGCCTCGTGGAAGATCAATACGGCAACCAGATCTATCGCCAAGTCACCCCGCGCGTCCGGATTCTCTCGCCGGCGGTGACTTGGTTGACCACGCGCACCCTTGAAAAAGTCATGGAGCCCGGCGGGACCGCGCACAGTGCCCGGGTTCAGGGATTGAAATCCCAGGCCGGCGGCAAGACGGGCACCACCAACAATTACAACGACGCCTGGTTCGTCGGGTTCACCGGTGAGTTAAGTTGCGGGGTTTGGGTCGGGCTGGACGAGCAGAAAAGCATCATGGACCGTGGGTATGGCGCGACCTTGGCGTTGCCTGTTTGGACGGATATCATGCTGTTTGCCGAGAACAACGGCTACCAACCCAAGCCGTTTTCCTCCGCCGTCCAACTGACCCGGGTGGAAGTCTGCAGTCACGGCGGAGGATTGGCCACGGCGAAGTGCCGGGCCGGGAAACATGCTTATTTCCTGGAAATTCCTTACGAACTGGCACCGCGCGAGGCCTGCCGGGAGCACGGAACCCTGAACCTCGCCCAGCCCGGGAAGGCTGAGGGCAAAGGTTTCATCGGCAAGATCCGCGGTTTGTTCCGCTGAAATCCCGGTCGTCTCAGGGCTTCCAGGCCCTCACAAACTCCACGCATTTGGTCACTTGCGGGAGCGACTCATACCAGTCGTATTCGTATTCGATGGAAATCGGGCCGGCGAATCCCTGCGCCCGGTATTCCTTGAGGATGGCGTCGATGTCGCTTTGTCCGGTGCCGAATGGCATGTCGTGACCGACCAACGAGGCTTCGCTGAGGTCTTTGAGATGGCTGCTGACGATGCGCCCCTTGAGGATTTTCACGCAATCGAGCGGTTTCAGTCCGGAGCGCATCCAGTGGCCTGTGTCCGCGCAGGCACCGATCCTGGGATCCCGGTCCTTCACCAAGCTGAGCACGAAGTTCGGATCCCAGAGCTTGTAGTTCGGGTCTTTCTCGCGCTTCGGGTGCTCGTGGATGCCGACCTTGATGTCGTATTCCTTGGCCAGTTTCTCGAAGGTGTCGATGGCATCGATGGACTCGGTGTTGATCACCTTGATGCCGAGGGTTTTGGCGAATTCAAAGACCTTGCGGGAGCCGGCTTCCTCCTTGGGGAAGGCCACCACTCCGTAGGCGACCGCGATCAGGCCGTGTTCCTTGAGCTTGGCCTTGATTTTTTCGACGGTCTCTGGAGTGGCGTCGTGATGGACCTTGAGCTCCGGTGAATCGGGCGAGAGCTTTTGACCCGGATAAAACTCGATCACTTTGGCTCCCGAGGCCGCCGTTTTTTCGATGGCCTCGAAGGCGGTGAACTTGTTGAAGGTGTAGGCTTGGCAACCGAGCGCGAAGCCGTTGATGCGGTGATCGGCCGGGATCGGATCGGCTGCGGAAGCCAACGAGGTGGCGACGGCGAGGATGGCAAAAAGGTGGGCTTTCATCGACCGGAATGCTAGACGCTGCGGGGCATCCCGCAAGGGGGAACCGTGGCGGGCGCGATGCGGTGGATCAGCGGGGAAGCTCCGGCGGATAGAAATCACCCGCGAAATCTTGTTCCATCCGGAGGTGGCCGTTGTCCACCCAAGCCACCAGGGCGATGTTTCGTTGCTCCATGATTCGGATCCAGGGCTCGATCAGGGCATCCGCCGTTTTCTCGACTCTCGCCACTCCGAGGGCGTTCTTGGCCAGTTCCATGAATTCGGAGGCGGCTCGGATGGCATCGAGGAGGTTTTCGTGCGCGGAGAAAATCGTCCAGTCCCCGGGGATGCCATCGCTGATTCCATCCACGTTGTATTCGACAGAGTAAAGCTTCGGGGGGGAGATTGGTTCCGGGGCGGACTGATCCGCATCTGGTTCATGCCGGTGACCTTGAGTCATGGAGAAGGGAAGAGATAAGTCGGCTGGGGTGAAATTGCCAGCAGGGAAAGGAAGCGTCAACGAACGGGGGCAGGCAACAGGAAAGCGTGCTGCTCCAGGAAACTGGCGGTGCCGTCCCAATCAAGATATTGTGTGATCCAAATCCCCACGCCGTAAGCCAGACCGGTTCCCAGCAGCAGGAGACGGGGCAGGAAGCTCCAGAGCGCGCCTCGTGGACCGGCGTTGGTATGATACTCGCTGCGGTGGATGGCCCACCCTGCGAGGATCTTGGCGGGCCAGAGCAGGGCGATGAAAAGCAGCCCAGGAAGCCAAGCCAAGTCTCTCGGGGGCAGTTCGATGCGCAACAGATAGAGCGGCAGCGCCGCCGCCAAAGTCGTCAGAACGGCAACGAAGCAGGCCCACGGGGCGTTGCGGAAGAGGCGTCGTTGCGAGGCCCAATCGAAAAGATCCGCCCAGCGTCTGGTCGTCGCGAAACGGGCCTGCACCAGGGGCAGGGCGACGGCCACCGGCGTCATCAGCAGGATGCCCGCCCCCGCCACGAGGATGGCCGCATTGTTGGGAATTCGCGACGCGGCAAAAAGAACCGCGATCGGCGGTGCGAGCCACCCGAGACCGCCAACCCATCCGCGCAGGCCCAACCAGAAGAGTTTGGGAAGGTGCAAGTCCGCGATGAAGGCGAGGATTCCGTCCCGTGCCCGTGGGAAAAAGGGGCCGTGGCGAGGTCCCGTTCCGGTTTGGGCGTGGCGATCACCCGCCAGGAGAAGGCCGAAGAGGGTCGCCAGGGCGAGCCCGAGTCCCATCCAGCGGAGCAGGCTGCCGGTGAGCTCGAGGGACGGAGCCGAGGGATCGCCCAGCAGGGTGGCGTCGGTCCGCAAGCCGGAGAGGAAACGGATGGGCAGCACCCCAAACCAGGCGGCGATGGCGACCGAGCCCGCGATTTGCGCTTGGCGCACGCCGAACACACCGTCGCGCCAGCGCCCGGATCGTGCGGTGCGGCCGGCCGCTTCCAGGAGATAACCGAACGCGAGGAAATTCAGGATCGGAACCGAGGCCAACAGGGCCAGGAAGACGACGAGGCAGAGCAGACCAAACAGACCGCAGAGGAAGCGCCAGAGAATTCGGGCCAATGGTTTCATGCTTGGCGGCAACCCGCGGGAAGGCTAGTGTAATCCGATGGCCCGGGTCCCGGCAATTGCGGTTTGGGTGCGAAACCTCCTTTTTGCGGGGTTGGCCTTGCTCGCCGTGTTGGTTGGCCAGGTCTTGCTGTGGCGTGCCCCTTTGGAGAAAGCGGATGCGACTTCCCTTCCGGCCCAGGATCCGGAGGTTTTGGCTGTCGCGAGGGAGGTGGATGCCGCTTTCTCGGAGGCGTGGAGCGCCGCTGGGGAGACCCCGGCCCCGTCGGCGGAGGATCTCACGGTGCTGCGTCGCCTCAGCCTGGCACTGTTCGGCACCGTCCCCTCGTTTGAGGAGATTCGTCTGGCCCGGCAAATTCCGTCGGAACGGCGGATCGACTGGTGGCTGGAGCGCGCGTTTCGGGATCAGCGGTTTGGCGATTACGTTGCGGAGCGCTTCGTCCGGGTCTGCGCCGGGACAGAGGCCGGCCCGTTCCTGGTCTTTCGTCGGCGCCGGTTTGTCGAGTGGTGGAGTGAGCAACTGCGTCGGAATCGGCCTTACGACGATGTGGTGCGGAGTCTGATTTCCTCCACCGGTTCGTGGACCACCGAGCCGGAAACAAATTTCGTGACCCGTGAGGTGGTTTCCAAGACCGGCCCGGACGAGGCCCGGCTTGCGGCACGGGTGAGCCGGGCGTTTTTGGGGATCCGGTTGGATTGCGTGGAATGCCATGACGATTTTCTCGAAGGGAAGTGGGAGCAGGAGGACTTCCATCAACTCGCCGCGTTCTTCCGGGAAGCGAGCATGGTGGTCACGGGGCTCTCGGATTCCGGCAAGGGGGATTACAAGGTGCGGATGCGCGGGGCGCCCGAGGAGAGAGCGGTGGGGGAGGCGGTGCCGTTCGGCCCCGAATGGCTTCCGGCGGAAGGCCGTCTGCGCGCCCGACTGGCCACTTGGGTCACCCATCCCCAAAATGTCTCCTTTTCCCGCACGGCGGTGAACCGGGTTTGGGCGTTGCTGTGCGGGGAACCTTTGATCGTTCCGGTGGATTGCGTTCCCCTGGACGACAACGTGCCCGCCGGCCTGGACCTGTTGGCGCGGGATTTTGTGGCGCACGGATACGACCTGCAACGGCTCATCCGGGTCATCGCCAAGACCGGGGTGTTTCGCCGTTCGAGTGAGCCGGGGAAGGTCGAGGCCTCGTCCTCCTGGGCCCGGTTTCCCGTGACGCGGCTGCGCCCCGAACAGCTGGCACGGAGCCTCCATCAAGCCTCCTCGTTGACCACGGTCGATGCCTCATCCCACATCCTCTTGCGACTGCAGCTGGAGGGAGAGACGCGCGATTTCGTGAAGCGTTTCGGGGATCGGGGGGTGGATGAGTTCGAGTCGGCAACCGCCACCGTTCCGCAGCGGCTGCTCTTGATGAACGGAAAACTGGTGAGGGAACACACTCGGGAAAACATCATCGCGAACGCCGCCACCCGGATTGGCGCCCTGGCGCGGGACGATTTCTCGGCCGTGGAAGCTGCGTTTCTGGCCGTGTTGACCCGCGCTCCGTCCCCGCCTGAGCTGGAACATTTCGTCGGGCTCCTGCGTGGCAGCAAGGGAGGCGAGCGGGCGCGGCGCATGGGGGACCTTTACTGGGGCCTCTTCAACTCGACGGAGTTCTCATGGAATCACTAATCGGCCCGAAATTCAGCCGCCGTCGGATTCTCCCGGGGCTCTCCGTCTTGGGGGATGTCCTCGCCCTCGGCGCGGAACAGCGTCTCCGGCCGGCCCGGCACCTGATTCTGCTTTGGCTGGAGGGGGCGCCCAGTCAGTTGGAAACCTTTGATCCTCACGCCGGCAGGGCAATCGCCCACGGCTCCACCGACATCGTCACCTCGGCGGCCGGGGTGCGGATCGGAAGTGGGCTGGCGCAGACCGCGGAAGTGATGCATCAGTTCACCCTGGTCCGTTCCATGGTGACCCGGGAGGGAGATCATGAGCGGGCCGTCTTCAACATGAAGACCGGTTACCGACCCAATCCGGCCCTCCTTCACCCCGCGATCGGAGCGATTTTTTGCCATGAGCTCCCGCACAGCCCGTTGGAAATTCCCACCCACATCTCCATCCTCCCGAATCGCTGGCCGGCCCGGGGCGGATTTCTCGGGGGCGGGTTCGATGCCTTTCAACTGGGCGATCCCCAAAACCCGTTGCCCGACATGCGTGCTTCGGTGAGTGGAGACCGGGAGAGCCGGAGGATGGCCGGTCTCTCGGTCATCGAGGAGGCCTTTGTCCGGGGGCAGACGGGGCTCGAGGCGAAAACCTTGCACCGCACCAACCTGGATCGGGCCCGGCGGATGATGAGTTCCGAGCAACTGCGCGCGTTCAATGTGGCTGAAGAACCGGCCGCCATCCGTGCGGCCTACGGCGACACCCCGTTCGGGCGTGGCTGTCTGGCCGCCCGGCGCCTCGTCGAAGTCGGCGTGCCCTGCGTTGAAGTGACTCTCGACGGGTGGGACACCCACGTGAACAACCATGAACTCCAGGCGGCCCGGATCCAAATCCTCGATCCCGCCCTGGCCACCCTGATCCGGGACCTGCAGCAGCGGGATCTTCTCGACCGAACCGTCGTCTTTTGCGGCGGGGAGTTCGGACGCACGCCCAGACTCAATGCCGTCGAAGGGCGCGATCATTGGCCGCGCGGTTTCAGCATCGCCCTGGCCGGTGGCGGCTTTGGCAAAGGCCGCGTCCACGGGGAGACCGACCCCGCCGGGACCGCGCCGGAACCGGCCAGCCCCGTGCGGGTGGAGGATCTCCACGCGACGCTTCTGACGAGCCTCGGAGTGGACCCCGCCCGCGAGGTCAGGACGCCCGTGGGTCGTCCGCTGCAGCTGAGCGAGGGGCGCGTGATCGGCGAGCTGTTGGCGGGGCGTTAGGCTCGGCTCCCCGTTGCCGGACGCGCTCGCTCCTCCCCGATCAAGCGCCGTTTTCCGATTGAAACTTCCCGATTCACGGCAGACGGTGGGAGCCTCATGGACACACTGCGCAGTTTCTCCACCGGCACCGGCGGCCAAGGCAATTTTTATTCGCTTCCCGCGCTTCGCGAACAGGGCATCGCTCCGAAGCTGGACCGGTTGCCGGTCTCGATCCGGATCGTGTTGGAATCCGTGTTGCGGAATTGCGACGGGCACAAGGTTTCCGAGCAGGATGTCCGCAATTTGGCCAACTGGAACGCGAAGGATCCGGGGAGCTATGAGGTTCCGTTCACGGTGGCGCGGGTGGTGCTCCAGGATTTCACCGGGGTTCCGCTGGTGGTTGACTTGGCCGCGATGCGCGACGCCGCCCGGCTGGCCGGGGTCGATCCATCGGTGGTGGAGCCGTTGGTGCCGGTGGACTTGGTGATTGACCACTCCGTGCAGGTGGACTTTGCCGGGTCGCAGGATGCCTTGAACCGGAACTTGGCGATCGAATTTCTGCGCAACCGGGAGCGCTACGAGTTCCTCAAGTGGGGCCAGCAGGCCTTCAAGACCTTCGGGGTGGTGCCGCCCGGCATAGGCATCGTCCACCAAGTGAACCTGGAATACCTCGCCAAGGGGGTGCTGTCGAAGGACAATGTTTTTTACCCGGACACACTCGTCGGGACCGATTCCCACACCACCATGATCAACGGGCTGGGCGTGGTCGGTTGGGGCGTGGGCGGGATCGAGGCGGAGGCTGGGATGCTGGGGCAGCCGGTGACCTTTCTGGTGCCGGAAGTGGTCGGCGTCTATCTGCACGGGCGTTTGGCCGAAGGCGTGACCGCGACGGATTTGACCCTCCGGGTCACCCAAATGCTCCGCAAGCACGGGGTGGTGGGAAAATTCGTGGAATTCTACGGACCCGGAGCCGAGGCGCTCAGCCTGCCGGACCGCGCCACCATCGCGAACATGGCGCCCGAGTATGGCGCGACCATGGGCTTCTTCCCGGTGGATGAGGAGACGATCAACTATCTGAAAGGGACGGGCCGCTCGGCCGAGCTTTGCGAGACCGTGCGCGGCTACTTCAAGGCGCAAGGGATGTTCGGCATTCCCGGCAAGGGGGAGATCGATTTCAGCTCAGAACTCGAGCTCGATCTCTCCACCATCGTTCCGTCGGTGGCGGGGCCGAAGCGTCCGCAGGACCGGGTGGATGTCTCTGACTTGGCGGAGACCTTCAACCGCCTGTTCACCTCTCCGGTGGCGAGTGGAGGGTTTGGCCGGACCGAGTCGGACCGTGGGTTGCGGGTGCCGTTGCACCTGGAAGCGTCCGCCGGTTTCTCGCCGGAAGGGGCGTTCCTGCTGGCGGAAGCGGGAACCGCCGTGGTCGCGGAACCCGTGGCGGCGGAGACGTTTCTGACCCACGGCAGCGTGTTGATCGCGGCCATCACCTCGTGCACGAACACCAGCAACCCGAGCGTGATGCTGGCGGCGGGGCTCCTGGCGAAAAAGGCCAACGCCTTGGGGTTGAAAGTTCCCGCTTACGTCAAGACGAGCTTGGGACCCGGGTCTCGTGTCGTCACCGATTATCTGGAAGCCACCGGTCTGCAAACCGAACTCGACCGGCTCGGTTTCCAAACGGTCGGTTACGGCTGCACCACCTGCATCGGCAATTCCGGTCCCCTCAGCCCGGCCATCGAGGAAGCGATTGCCGCCGGGGATCTGGTCTGCGCCTCGGTCCTCTCGGGGAACCGGAATTTTGAAGCCCGGGTCCACGGCTCGATCCGGGCCAATTTCCTGATGTCGCCCCCCTTGGTGGTGGCGTATGCGCTGGCCGGTCGGGTGGACATCGATCTGGCCCATGATCCGCTCGGGACCGACTTCGCGGGCAATCCGGTTTTTCTGAAAAATCTCTGGCCGTCGCACGATGAGCTTCGGGAGGTGATGGAGGCCGCATTGCAACCGACTGTGTTCCAGCGCCTTTACGGTGACCTGGAGAATGCCAACGCCAACTGGGCTGCCATCCAGTCCGCCAAGGGGGCCACGTATGCCTGGAATGACAAGTCCACTTACATCCAGAATCCGCCGTTCCTCGAAGGGTTCACGGGCAAGCCAAACGCGCCGCGCGATTTCACCGGCGCCCGGGCGCTCGGCATTTTCGGCGATTCCGTGACCACCGACCACATCTCTCCGGCGGGCAGCATCGTCGCGACCAGTCCGGCGGGACAATATCTCCTGGCCAACGGCGAGACCAAGGACCGATTCAACAGTTTCGGCAGTCGGCGCGGGAATGACCGGGTAATGACGCGCGGCACGTTTGCCAATGTGCGCATCAAAAACCTCATGGTGCCGGGTGTGGAAGGCGGTTACACGCTCTATTTCGGCGAGGGCGATGTCCCGGCCCCTGACAAACCGATCCCGGCCGAAGCCGGCAAACCCGCATTCATCTACGACGCGGCGGTCGCGTATGCCCAGGACGGCACGGACCTGATCATCATTGGTGGTGAGGATTACGGAATGGGCAGCAGCCGTGACTGGGCCGCCAAGGGCACCCGCTTGCTTGGGGTCAGCGCCGTGGTCACCAAGAGCTTCGAGCGCATCCACCGCTCCAACCTGATCGGGATGGGCGTGCTTCCGCTGAACTTCAAGGACAAGGACGACTACGATCACGTCGCCAAGCTGAAGGACGCCAAGTTCGACATCGTCGGTCTCGCCGCTGGATTGACTCCGATGCAGGACGCCGTCCTGCGCTTTCACACGGCGGAGGGTTCCTTCGAGCTGCCGGTCATCGTCCGACTGGATACCCCGGCGGAGGTGGATTACTACCTGGCTGGCGGGATCATGCCTTACGTGCTGGGGCAAATTCTTTCCCGCTCCAAATAAGACGCATGCGCCTCCTGGCATCGCTGCGGACCGCGGTCGCCTTTCTCACGCGGCTGCCGGTGGGCAGCGATGCTGACCACCGTTTTCTGGCGGGCTCGACGGCCTGGTTCAGCCTGGTCGGGATCGGCATCGGTGCCGTTGCGGCCCTGCCCTTCTTCTGGATGCCGGACCGGTATGCCGCCCTGGTCTCCATTCTGATCACCGTGCTGGTCACCGGGGCGTTGCATGAGGACGGGTTCGCGGATACGTGCGATGGCGTTTTCGGCGGTGCAGACCCGGAGTCTCGCCGCGCCATCATGCGGGACAGTCGGATCGGGGCGTATGGGGCGATTGGCCTCTGGCTCTTGTTGGCGGCGCGTTGGCTCCTGCTCAATGATTTGGCGGCGGTTCCTTGGACGTTGGCGGTGGCGACCGGTTTTTCACGGACGGCGGCGGTGTGGTTGTTGGCGAATCAACGGCCCGAGACGACGCCCTATCCTCTGGCGAAGTGCTCCTCCGCTTTTGGCGCGGTTGGTTGGGGCCAGGCACTCATCTGTTTCGGGATCGCGGTTGGCGGTGCTTGGCTGGTGTTCCCTTCTCTCCCCACCGTGGCTTTCTGTGCGGGCATCGCCATCGCCTTGAGCGGTCTCTGCGGGATGTTTCTGCGCGCCAAGCTCGGCCGGCTCAGCGGCGATGCCCTGGGCGCGGTGATCGCCCTGGTCGAACTGGGTTGCCTGGCAGGAATGGCAATCTTGAGAAATGCGGGCTAGGGATCTGGATGGCAGAGGCGGAAGGCCCGTTAGCGCCTGCCCTGATCCAAAACATCGAGAGCCTTGGCGAACCATTCGGCGTCTGGCAGGGAGTGCCCGAGCCCTGGCACTTCGATCAGGTGGACGTTCTTGAAGCCTTCCGCCTGAAACCCATGTTTGAAGACGCCCCGGGTGTTGGCCAGATTGAAATCCTTCTCACCGGTGACCAGGACATAGCGGCAATATGGTTTGGCCAGGGCGGTGACTTCATCGGGAGGATAGAAGTTGCGGGTGTAGATCTTGCCATCTGACCCGGTCACATCGGTGTAAAAATTCGCGCCCATAAAACAGAGGGTGCCGCTGAACATTTCCGGCCAGGCGACGCCGACCATGCTGGCCACCCTGCCACCACCCGAAAAACCGGAAACATAGACGCGTCGTCCGTCGATGGGATAGAGTTTGCGCAGATTGTGATTGGCATCGATCGCGAGGCGGATCCGGTCAAAGATATTGCGCTTGTTGCCAGAGTTCCGCGCGCCGACGAAGATGAGGTCGCGCCGGGCCAGTTCCTCTTCCCATGGCTCGGGAATGGTGGGAGTGTCGCCGGCGTTGATCCAGATGAAGAGACCGTGGGGTTTGGCAGGATCGTAGCCGTTCGGCAGGAGGACTTCGAATTCGTCCTTGGAGAGATCATAGGCTGGGGGATCTTCGAGGGCGCTCAGGCGGATCCGCACCTGTTCGGCATCGGCCGATTGGACGGGGGATTCCTCGAAGCGGAGGACGGCGCGTTTTCCCGGTTCGACCGGGTCCGCCGCGAAGGCGCACCAAGCCTGGGCCAGGCCAAGCAAAACGAGGAGGTTAGACCTCCAACTGGATGCCGAGTTCAATGACCTGACGAGGTGGAAGGTCGAAATAACCGGTGGCCGGGCGGGAGATGCGTGAGAGACCGACGAACAACTCTTTGCGCCAGGGGGCCATTTTGCCGGGTCCGTTGGGAAGAAGAACTTCGCGGCTTTGGTAGAACGTCACGCCGGCGCGCTTGACTTTGGTGCGTTCCCGCAGGGCGTCGATCAGGTTGTCGAAGACATTTGGGGACTCGGAGAAGCCATAGCGCAGCATGACCCGATAGAAGTCGGGATGGTATTCGGTGACTTCAACCCGGTCTTCAGGGGCCACATACGGTTCACTTTCGAACCGAACGGTCAGCAGGACGACCTGTTGATGCAAGGCCTTGTTGTGTTTCAGGTGGTGCAGCAGGGCCAGGGGCAAGCCGTCGGCGGTGGCGGACATGAACACGCCGGTGCCGGGGACCCGGGTGATCCGGTTTTTTTTGATTTCATCGATGAGATATTCGACCGGCAGACGACCGCGTTGCAAGACCTGGAAGAGGATGGCGCGTCCGTCGGTCCAGGTCTTCATGATGATCCAGATTCCGGCGGAGGCGAGGAGCGGGAACCAAGCGCCTTGCAAGAGTTTGGTGAGGCTGCCGGCCACGTAACCGGCTTCGAGGATCAGGAAGAGCAGGACCATGGGAGCAATCCGCCAGGTGGGCCATCCCCAAATGCGGCGGGCCACCAGGAACAGCAGCACGCTGGTGAGCAGCATTCCCATGGAGACGGAGAGACCGTAGGCGGCGGCCAAATTCCCCGAGGTTTTGAAGCTGAGCACCAGGGCGATGCAGGCGAACATGAGCAGGAAGTTCACCTGTGGCATGTAGATCTGGCCACGGACATCCGGGTTGGTGTGGATGATGCGCAGCCGGGGGAGGTAACCGAGTTGCACGGCTTGCTGCGTCAGGGAATAGACGCCGGTGATCATGGCCTGGGAGGCGATGATGGTGGCGGCGGTCGCCAGCACGATCATGGGAGCCAGCAATCCCTGCGGCACCATGCGGAAGAAGGGATGTTCCACGGCGGTCGGGTCGGCGATCACGATGGCGCCTTGGCCCAGATAATTCAGCACCAGGGCCGGATAGGCGAGGAGGAACCAGGCTCGCTTGAGAGGCGTGGCCCCGAAGTGACCGATGTCGGCATACAAAGCCTCGCAGCCGGTCACGGCCAGGAGAACCATTCCCATGATCACAATGCCGTGTTGGCCGTGGTGCAGCAGGTAGCCGATGCCCCAGTGCGGGGAGAGTGCGGAAATGACTTCGGGGTGTTCAATCACCCGGTAAAGGCCGATGCCCGCCAGGACGACGAACCAGACGACCATGATGGGGCCAAACGCGACGCCGATCCGCGCCGTGCCATGGCGTTGCACCAGAAAGAGACCCAGGAGAATGCCGATGGAGAGATACATCACCAGGGTTTGGGGGATGCTCTCCCGAAGCTGTTTCAGCCCTTCCACGGCCGAAAGCACCGAGATCGCGGGGGTGATCATCCCGTCCGCGTAGAGCAGGGCGGCACCGAAGAGGACGATGAGCACGATGGAGGCGCCCTGCTTCGGGGTCAGGGCTTCCTTGCGGGATCGCAACAGGGAAAGCAAGGCGAACGTGCCTCCTTCGCCCTGGGCGGTGGCCCGACAGAGGACTCCCAGATACTTGAGCGACACCATGATCGTCAGGGACCAGAACATCAGGGAGATCGGGCCGTAAACCATTTCGTGTCCATCGACTCCGGCGCGGAACCCCGCGTGATGGAGGCACTCGCGAAGCGCGTAGAGCGGGCTGGTGCCGATGTCTCCAAAGACGACGCCAAGCCCCATCAGGGCGAGGGACCAGGGATTTGCGTGGGGCCCATGGGCAGTGCCCGAGGCCGTGGCCGCCGCGTTTCGGACGGCGGTGGGTTTGGCAGATTCATTCATGCGCCTGGAGCCAACGCGCACCTCGGCGGTTGGCTGAATCCTTGGGCCGGAAAGGCCCGTCGTTTGTCCGTATGGATCACGATGGTGGAGGACCCGTAGCGTCGCCTCGGGCTGCCCGCAACGGAAAACGCACGCTCTGGCCCGGGCTCTCCTTGGTGGAAGAACGTCTTTTCCGCTTGCACGCAGCCTCCGTTTCGCGATTGGAAGCGGAATGAGCAGCAGCGAAACCCACCGCATCGCCGTCTTGGCCGGGGATGGCATCGGTCCCGAAGTCATGCGGGAAGCCCTCAAGGTTCTGGACCACGTCTCCGCCCAATTCGGGATCGGCTTCCAGTATGACGAACAACTCGTGGGCGGGATCGCCATCGATGAAAAGGGGACCGCGTTGCCGCCGGAAACCGTGGCCGCCTGCGAAGCCGCCGGAGCCATTCTCTTCGGATCCGTGGGCGGACCCAAATGGGAAAAACTTCCTCCCGCCCAACAACCGGAGCGGGCCGCGCTTCTCCCGCTGCGCAAACATTTCGGTCTCTTCGCCAATCTCCGGCCCGGGGTCTGTTTTCCCTCCTTGACCCAGGCTTCCCCGGTGAAGCAGGAACTTATCGAGGGAGGCTTCGATGTGCTGTGCGTGCGGGAACTCACCGGCGATGTCTACTTCGGTGAACCCAAATTCCTCGGTGAACGCGATGGGGAGCGTGTCGCCATCGACACCATGATCTATCGGCAAAGCGAGGTGGAGCGCATCGCCCACGTCGCCTTCGCCGCCGCCCAGGGTCGCCGCCGCAAGGTCACCTCCATCGACAAGGCGAACGTCCTGCAGAATGGCGTTCTCTGGCGCGAGACCGTCAATGCCGTGGCCAAGGAATATCCCGACGTCACCGTCGAACACCTCTACGTCGACAACGCCGCGATGCAGCTGATCCGGCGGCCGCGAGAGTTCGATGTCGTCCTCGCCCCAAACCTGTTCGGAGACATCCTCAGCGACGAAATGGCCATGATCGCTGGGTCGTTGGGCATGCTTTCCAGCGCCAGCTTGGGCCGGGCCAAGGAGTCCGGTCTCCACTTCGGTCTCTATGAGCCGAGCGGCGGCACGGCCCCGGACATCGCAGGCAAGGGGATCGCCAACCCGATCGCGCAGATCCTTTCCGCGGCCATGATGCTCCGTTACTCCTTCGGGATGGAAGACGCCGCCAACGCGATCGACGCCGCGGTCAAGGGCGTGATCGACGACGGATTGCGCACCGGCGACATTTTTTCCGGCAGTCCCGGGACGAAGCTGGTGAATACCGCCGCGATGGGGGATGCAATCGTGGCCCGTTTGGAACCGTAACGGCGCCAGGATCGTAACCCTTCATGATGGCAGAGGCTGCATCATCCAAGGAAACGCCGCCCCAAGCCTTGGCCTGGACGCTCCGGTTGTGCGTTGGGTTGATGCTGGGAGGCGTGGTGGTGGGGATCGCTTACATGCAGCGCAATCGCTACGAGGCGAACAGCTCGCGACCGCCTTACATCACCAAGATCGAACGGGATTTCGAGGCCCTGGCCGAGGACGGAAGCAGGTTTCGATTGTCCAGCATGAAAGGGAAGGTTTACCTGGCGGCCCTCTGTTCCGCTCAGGAGGGGGCCACTTCACCCGCTTTTCCCGGCTTGCTCCAGGACGTGGCCAAGGATCATGCCGATCGGAAAGACTTCGGCGTTGTCCTTTTCAGCGCCACCCCGGAGCGCGACACCCCGCCCGCGATGCAGGCTTTCCTGGCGCGGAACGGGCTCTCCCAAGCCGGTTGGCGGTTCTTGACAGGGGAGCCCGAGGCTCTGGCCCGGTATGTGAAACGGTATCTGCGCCTCTACCCGGTCATGCCGGAGCAGGCGGCTCTGCCGAGTGCGGTCCGGCACGATACCCGGGTGGTGCTGGTCGACCGCAAGGCCAACATCCGCGGGTATTACCGCATCCTTGACCCTGACCAGGGCACGGAATACCTGGCCACCCTGCGGATGCACCTCTCGCACGTTCTCGAAAATCCATGAGCACCGCTGATCTGCCGACCGTCAACGCCTTCCTCAACTCCGCGTCCACTGTGCTGATTGTCAGTGCGCTCGTCGCGATCAAGGGAGGTCACAAGCGGATCCACGCCAAGCTGATGATGGCCGCCTTGGTCTCGTCCACCCTGTTTCTGATTGGGTATCTGGTGCACAAGGCCTTTCACGGCACCACCACTTCGGAGCACATGGGGGCGTTTCGTCCCTATTACCTCGCTTTGTTGACCTCTCACACCTTTCTGGCCATCGTGAATCTTCCCTTGATCATCGGCACGGTCTGGGCCGCTGTCCGTGGAAATTTTGAGCGCCACAAGCGGCTGGCCCGCTTCACCTGGCCGGTTTGGCTCTATGTTTCGGTGACCGGCGTCCTGGTTTACTTCATTCTTTACGTCTGGTATCCGGCCCCGCACTGAGAACCATCAGACCGATGCGCGCCCCAGCAACCCCATCCTCCCCATCCGCCCCGGTTCAAGCGCTGGCTTTGCTCGGTTGGTTGGTCCTCTGTTTTGGGGCCGCCGCGACCGGAGCTTTCGTCTCCAAGGGAGGCTGGTATGCGGATCTGGCCAAGCCATCCTGGAACCCGCCCTCCTGGGTCTTCGCTCCCGTGTGGACCACCCTCTATGGGATGATGGCCGTGGCCGCTTGGCTGGTGTGGCGGCGCGGTGGTTGGCGGGATCAGGCCCGGCCGCTGGGGGCGTTCCTTTTCCAGTGGGCCCTCAACGCGCTTTGGACACCGCTTTTTTTCGGCATGCACCGGACGGACTTGGCGTTGCTGGATATCGTCGCGCTCTGGCTCGCCCTGGCCGTGACCGTGGGACGGTTCTGGAAGGTCTCGCGCACGGCCGGCGCTCTGTTGGTTCCTTACCTTGCCTGGGTCGGTTTCGCTGCGGTGTTGAATTTCACGATCTGGCGCCTCAACGCGTGAGCCAGGCGATTTGGCCCGAACGACGTGACCCCGAACCCGCCGCGCCGACCGAATCCGCACGAGGCCACCGTCTGGCTCCGGCCTGCCCAGTGGCTCACTTTGGAAGGGGGCGGCGCGACCGCGTTCCGTCTGGCCTCGGGTTCCGGAGGATGGGTGGAGCGTCTCGGGAATGAGGTCTTGGTCTCTCACAAAAGCGACGCCGCCTTGGAGGAATTGCTCGATGGCTTGGCTGCCTGGGGCTCCGAGACAGGCTGGGTCCCGGCGCGGATCTTCACCCGTTTTTTGCCGTTGCGGAACGCCGAGCGAGTCCCGCCCGTCCTGCACAGGGGGGACCCGACTCTGCCGCTGACCTCTGTGGTTCTGGAGGCGGGAGTGCGTTACGGGATCGATATGGCGGCTGGATACAGTCACGGTCTCTTCCTGGATCAACGGCTCAACCGGGCCAGGTTGCGCGCCTTGAAGCCCCGGCGCGTCCTGAACACCTTTGCTTACACCTGCAGTTTCAGCGTGGTGGCCGCCCTGGCCGGTGCGGAGACCGTGAGCATCGACTTGTCCCGCAAATCGCTGGACCGGGGACGGCGCAATTTCAGGCTCAACGGCTTGGACGAGACCGGGCATCGCTTCCTGGCGGACGATGCCCTTGAAGTCTTGCCCCGGCTCGCGGGCGCCGATGAGCGGTTTGATGCCATCATCCTGGATCCACCCACGTTTTCGCGGGGAGCCAACGGACGGCGCTGGCAGGTGGAAGAACATTTTGAGGATTTGTTGAACGCCGCGCTGGAGGTGGCTGCGCCGGAGGGTTCGATCTTGCTTTCCACCAACTGCAAGGCGCTCGATCCCGTGGTCCTGGAGCGGCGCGCCCGGGCGTGCGCCAAAGCCAAGCGACGCGCCGCGAGTTTTCTCCAGCTTGGCCTGCCCGAGGATTTTCCGCAGGGACACGGAGCGGCCACGATCTGGATGCGGGTTCGCTGAAGGAAAGGTCCTGCGCTCATGGGGATTGATTTGGATTGCGAGAATGCGGACAGAGGCGCAGTGTTTTCGGATCTTTGAAGATGAACCGGATCCTTCCTTTCTTTGTGGTCATGTGGGTGTGGCCCTCGCTCGGCTGGGGCGCGCCCGCGGTGGAGCACGTCATCATCGTGAGCATCGACGGGGCGAAACCATCGGTGGTGGCGGAGAGCGAGATGCCCGTGCTCAAAAAGCTCGCCGCCGAGGGGGCCGTGACTTGGCAGGCGCGCACGATTTTTCCCTCGCTCACCCTGCCCTCGCACACCTCGATGCTGACCGGGGTTGGGCCTGACAAGCACAAAATCCTCTGGAACGGTTACACGCCGATCAAGGGCTTGGTCAAGCTACCCACGGTTTTCTCGGCCTTGCGGGCGGTGGAACCGGAGGCGGTGACCGCGATGTTTGTGGGCAAGGTAAAATTTCGGCATCTCTGGCTCCCCGGAACGCTCAGCGTGTTCGATTTTGGCGGTCCGCAGGGGGAGTCCGCAGTGGCCGCCGCGCCTGACGTGGAGAAGAACAAAATTCCGTCCCAAACCGTGGCCTCGAACGCCGCTGCCTGGATCAAGGTGCACAAGCCGAAGCTGGCCTTTGTTCATTTCACGGACCCGGACAGCGCCGGGCATGCCAGCGGCTGGGGATCCCCGGAGCAGAAAGAGGCGCTGAAAGTCACGGACCAGGCCCTGGGACAAATTGTGCGGGCGCTTCGGGAAGCGGGGATCGCGGAGACCAGCGCGGTCCTGATCTCTGCTGACCATGGCGGGCATGACAAGGGGCACGGGTTGGACATCCCGGATGACATGATCATTCCCTGGGTGGCCTGGGGTTGCGGCGTGCGAAAAGGGAGCGTTCTGACCGCTCCCGTGAATACCTGTGACACCGCTGCCACCGCACTTTGGTTGTTGGGCGTGCCGCTCGCTCCGGAGTTGGACGGGAAACCGGTAGTCTCCGCGTTTCTCCAGTGAGGTCATTTCCAGCCGACCGGCTGGGTCCAGGCCTGCTCGAGCTGCCCCGGATACGACGGGTTCGGGTGGGGGCGGCTGGAGACGATCACGGCGCGGGCATAGAGCAGATCCGCGGGCAGGTTGAATTCCGCCTCCGTTCCCGTCTCTTCCCGGAGAACGGCACCGATGCCGTTGGTGTTCGGGTCTGGGGCCGACAGATCACAATCCGTCCGCGTGCCGATCCAGCGAATCCGGTAGGTGATGCCCGGTTCCCCCTCCACCCCCACGCGCAGCTTGCGGGCTCCGGGATCGTAGGAGACATCCCGCAGCCGGACGCCGGAACTGGCATAAAAATCGCCGCGGCGCATCGCTTCCACGAGGTGGTTTCCGCTCAGGGAAGCGGCTTTGACCATGATCCAACCCCGCCCGGGCGTGTTGGAGCCGCCGTGATACTGGTGGGAATCATCTGTGGCCAGTCCGTAGAGTGGTTCGGCCCGCAATTCCTTGAGGCGGATCGCGTTGCAGATGTCCCAGATCGCTTCATCGCCCGGCCGTCCGGCCTCTCCGAGGTGATTGATGGAGGGGTGTCCGTTGTAGACCTCGAAGAATCGTTCCTCCACGGCGCGCGCCAAGGCATCGGCGGAGACGCCCCACTGAAAGTTCGGGTGATTGAGGTGAACCAGGATGGCCTGCCCGGTGCGTTTCTCCAGGTCCAGGGCGCGCCGCATGGTTTCGCGGATGATTTCCTGAACCGCCGTGCCCGCGTTGATGGCCGGGATCGGGGTTTCGCCCGGCACGTTCACCGCATTGATGTGCACCGGCTTGCCCGAAGAAGAGTTCGTCACTTCCTCCGCCTGCAGCACCAGGAATTTCCCCGGGGATTCAAAGAGCGGACGGTATTCGCTGAGCTTTTTGATCCGCACCTGCCGGGTGCCGTCCACCTCCCGGGTCTCCACCCAGGGCGTGCCGTATTTGGCCAGGTATTTGTCGAAGGCGGACCTTCCCAACGTCTTCTGCCGTTTTTGGATCTGCTCCAGCCCCATCCATTTTTCGGTGGTGGGCAGCACGTTGTGATCGCTGAGGGCGATGAAGTCGTATCCGTGCTCCTGATACCAGCCGACGATCATCTCCGGGAAATCATTCCCATCGCTCCAAAGGGAATGGGTGTGGGTGTTTCCGCGATACCAGCGGGCGGGTTCGGCGGCGGTGCCGACCGCGGTCCCGAGGAGTCCGAGAATCCAGGTGAGTGCCAGAACGTTTGCGTGCATCGCCTCCGGACACGGGCGGGACCGGAGGGTTCTGTCGACTCGAATCCGCCTGTAATTTTTGCTGGGCGAGGGCGGATGAAACGGGCGAGGATGGTGGAGAACCGCCGATGTCTGACCGTGCCCCTCTCATCCTCAATCTGCTTTCGGGGCCGCGCAATGTATCGACGGCTCTCATGTATTCCTTTGCGCAACGCAAGGACACGGCCGTGGTGGATGAACCCCTTTACGGGCATTACCTCCGGTTGACCCGGGCCCCCCAACCAAACTGGGAGGAATTGATCCGGATCCTCGACACGGACGGGCCGCAGATTGTCCGTGAGGTCATCTTGCGACCGCCCCCGGGCAAGGCGGTTTGGTTCATCAAGAACATGGCGCATCACCTGATCGATCTTCCGGCCGGATGGTTGGCGGAACCGGGGATGGTGAACGTTTTTTTGATTCGTGATCCGTTGCAGATGTTGCCCTCGCTGATCAACCAGATGGCCGAGCCGGTCTTGCGGGATGCGGCCTACGCTGAGCAAGCGCGATGGTATCGGGAATTGACGGCGCTCGGACGGCGGCCCGAGGTCATCGATTCCCGGGATCTCTTGCTCAATCCCGAAGCCGTTTTGAGAGAGCTTTGTGAGCGTGTCGGGATTCCCTTTGATCCTGCCATGCTGCAGTGGAAAGCGGGGCCGCGCCCTGAAGACGGGCCGTGGGCCCGGGACTGGTATCACAACGTGCACCGCTCCACCGGCTTCGAGCCCTTCGCGGAAAAGAAGGCTCCGTTCCCGGAAAAACTGTTTCCGTTGCTTGCGGAGTGTCAGCCACATTACGAGTTTCTCCAGGCTCACCGCATCACCATCCTCCCCCATCATCATGGACCCTCGCAATGAACGAATTCAAATCTGGGTCGGCGATCGGCTCTGGCCCCGTGAGGAAGCCAAGGTTTCCGTCTTCGATTCCGTGGTTCAGGGAGGCGACGCGGTTTGGGAAGGTTTGCGAGTCTACAACGGCAGGATCTTTCAGCTGGATGCCCACTTGGACCGCATGTTTGCCTCCGCCCAGGCGCTCTGCTTTGCCGGGGTGCCGAGCCGGGAGTTCGTCAAAGGTGCGATCCGGGACACCCTGGCGGCCAACGGGATGCGCGATCAGGCGCACATCCGGCTGACCCTCACCCGGGGCCGGAAAGTGACCTCCGGGATGTCTCCGAGGAACAATCGGTCCGGGTGCACCCTGATTGTCCTGGCCGAGTGGAAACCTCCTGTTTACGACAACACCGCTGGCATCCGGCTCATCACTTCCGCGATTCGTCGCAACGGGCCGCAGTTTCTCGATTCCAAAATCCATCACAACAATCTGCTGAACAACATTTTGGCCAAGATCCAGGCCGATCTCGCCGGAGCGGACGATGCCATCATGCTGGACCAGCATGGGTTCGTGGCGGAGACGAACGCGACAAATCTGTTTTGTGTCAGAAAGGGTGAGGTTTTGACTCCGCACGCGGATGCCTGCCTGCCCGGCATCACTCGGGGAGTGGTGATCCGGATTTGCCGGGATCATGGCATTCCCATCATCGAACGGAATCTTTCCCTGACAGAGGTTTACACGGCGGACGAATGTTTCACCACGGGGACGATGGGAGAGTTGACCCCGGTCATCGAAGTCGATGGCCGAATCATTGGGAGCGGCGGTCGCGGACCGGTTCTGCAACGCCTTCAGGATCTGTTCCAGACGCGCACGGAAAGCGAAGGAGAAGTCCTGCCCTGAAGGATCGGTCAGGTTGGCGAAGTCGGCGCGGTCGGTGAAGGTGGTCATCGTTTGGGCGAGAACGGCGGAGCGTGCGGATCAGAAAAGCCAGAGTTGCCGGTCGTCCGCCCGGCGGAAGGAGGCGGTGGAAAGTTCCGGGTGGCGGGGGGCCAGGCCGGCGCGGCGGCACGAGGTGGCAAAGAGGTTCTGCAGCAGTTGAGCTTCGGGTCCAGAGCCGCGCATCCGCTGGCCGAAGCCGTTCTGGTTCAGTTCTCCGCCGCGCATTCGGCGGATCCGTTGCTCCACGAGAGGCCGGCGGCCTGGATCCTGACGTTCCACCCAATCCAGGAAGAGATCGCCCATCTGGTGGGGGAGGCGGATCAGACTGAAGGCGGCGAAGGAGGCGCCGTGTTCCCGGGCCGCCTCGAGAATGTTGGGGATCTCGTGATCGTTCAAACCCGGGATCACCGGGGCCACGGAAACGCCAACAGGCACGCCGGCGCTGGCCAACTCGCGAACCGCACGCAGCCTGAAGGCCGGGGAACTGGCCCGCGGTTCCAGGCGGCGCGCCAAGTCGGCATCCAGGCTGGTCAGGGAGAGCAGAACCGCAGCGGCATCGAACGCGGCCAATCCGGCCAGCAAATCCGTGTCCCGGGTCACAAGGTGGTTCTTGGTGATGACCGTGACCGGGTTGCGGAAGTCCAAGAGCACCTCAAGGCAGGAACGCGTGATGCCCAGCCGCTTTTCGACAGGTTGGTAACAATCCGTGACACTGCTGCAGGCGAGCGGTTGCGGACTCCACGAGCGCGCGGACAATTCCTTGCGCAACAACGACGGAGCTTCCTCCTTCACCAGGATGCGCGTTTCAAAGTCGAGCCCCGCGCTGAAGCCCAGATACTCATGGTAGGGACGGGCATAACAGTAGGCACAGCCGTGCTCGCAGCCTCGGTAGGGATTCAGGCTGGCCCCGAAGCGGATGTCAGGACTCTCATTGCGGCTGATGATGGTCTGGGAGAAGTCGCAGATGGTTTCCGTCACCGGCCGATTCGGGGCACCGTGATCTTCCGACGCCAGCAGATCGTCCACCGCATCGCCATCCACCTCGAGATGCAGCTGTTCAAATCGGTTGCGTGGATTGCCCGGTGTTCCGCGGCCCGGCGGAGGAGAGAACTCGTGCAATGATGTGGTCATTCAATCACTAAACATGCGAACAACACCCTGTCAAGCGACTGCATGAAGTCGCTCTTTCAGTTCGCCCTCACACCAGCCAACGGTCGGTGCGGGAAAGCGGTCAGGACGCGGTCATTTTGCCCGCCAACGTCTTTCCCTGCGGGCTCATTCGAGGATTTCCTCGAGAACGCGGCCGTCGGTTTTGGGAAATGCCAAGCCCATCAGTTTCGCGAGGGTCGGGGCCACATCGAGGTTGCGGACGCGGTCGAGGACGACGCCCTTTTTGATTCCGGCTCCGCTCGCGATGAAGATGCCGTCGAGTTCCGGATCGCTGTTGAGATAGCCGTGGGTCCCCGCGTAGTTTTCGGCCGGGAGGACAACTTGGTCTCCGTTGAGTTCCTTGCGGATGGCGTAACCATCTGCGGCATAGAGCACGAGATCGCCCATGCCCGGGTTTTCACCGGGTTTCGGCATGCCGAGGCGGGGTCCCTCTTCTCCGTCGATGACTTGGGCGATGCCCTCCATCTTTGAGAAGAGTTCTTTCAACTGGGGAAGCAAAGCGGCGCGTTTTTCCGGGCTGGTGACATAGACGAACCCCATGCCGCCCTGGCCCATGACATAGGCGTCGCAGGAGGAAATGCTGGGCCCGAGTCCGCGAGCGAGACCGGCCTGCCTGAGTGCGACATTGGGTTGCACGAATTTCGAGACCTTCTTGAAACCGTGATCGGTCGCGACGACCACGGTCGTCTTTTCCCGCAACCCGACCCGGTCGGCTGCGGCGAGGAGGTCGCCGATGTAGCGGTCGGCCAACTCGAGTGCGGTGGAGCCCGGTCCGCTGCGGGGGCCATAATTGTGGTGGGTCGCGTCGGTGTTGAGGGTATGATAGAGAAGCAGGTTGGGTTTGTGGGTTTCGAGCATGTGGATCGCGGCCCGTGTCCACATTGCATCGAGGAAGGCGACGCCCTTGCGGTTCGGTCCCATCTGCATCCATCCGATCTCCTCCTCTGTGGCAACGCCGGCGGCGATCATCTCCTTCACCACCGGATCCCCCAGCTTGGGCAGTTCGGCGAAACTCCAGGTGATGGAGTCGGCGTCCGTCACCGCGACCCAGTCGGATTCAGCCGTGGTCAGTTCCGCTCGGTGGGCCAGATCGTAGAGCGCGGGGGCGAAAACCATCTTGTCCTTTGGGGCCCACTGCTCGATCACCGGCGGTTTGCCGCCCGCTGGGCGCACCAGGAGACCGTTGAAAAGGACGCCGTGGGTTCGCGGTTCTACTCCGGTGACGAGCGTGGTGTGGTTGATCCAAGTGATCGATGGATTGCTGACCGTCATTGCTTTCGCCGAGGCTCCGGTGGCGGCAAGTTTGCGGAGGTTCGGCAATTGGAGGGTTGGGTCGGCCCAAAGATAGGCGGGGAAGCCGTCGATGCTGACCAGGATGACATGGTGATCCTTCGCGGGTCCAGCCGCTGAAGCGGTGGGAAGCGAAGCGACGAGGGCGAAGAGAGCCGAAGCAAACCGGTGCATCATGCAGGGAACCTACCATCAACTGGAAACGGGCCGGGGGGGCGAACCTGTGGGGGCTCGATCATCCTCTGCCCGGGGAGCGCCGGTCGGTGCGCGATGTTGAGGCTCCCGCGCGACCGGCAGTTTGACGATTCTCAAAGAACCCAGCCGTCCCGATACGTCCGGCTCAAGAACTTCTCGGCTTCGGGCGCATTGGGGAACTTCATTTGGGCGCTGTCCCACTCCAGCTTTTTGCCGGCGCGGTAGGCGACGTTGCCGAGGTGGTTGGCCTCGGTGAGGGGACCGGAGTAGGAGAACGGGCAGGTGGTCGGTTTGCCGGTCTTGCAGGCCTCGATCCATTCCTTGTGGTGGCCGATCGAGGGCGGGATGGTTTTGGGGGGACGGGCAAAATTGGCGAACTTGGCTTCGGGGAGAAGCAGATGCTTCCCGTAGTCCGCCAGCAGCATGCCTTCCGAGCCGACGAAGAGGACGCCGTTGTTCCACGGGGGAATGCCACCCTTTTTCAGAATCTCCGGCTTTTCGGCCCCTTGATACCAGGTGAGGGTCAGTCCGGGGCGGTTGCCTCTTGGTCCGTAGGTGTAACGGGCCCACATCGAGGCGGGAGCGATCTCGGGATGGGCCGGAGGACCGCCGGCCTCGATGGTCAACGGGGCATCGAGATCGAGCGCCCACCAGGGAAGATCGTTCCAGTGGCTTCCGAGGTCTGACATGGTGCCGTTGCCAAAATCCCACCAACGATACCACTTGGGCCCGGGGAAATAGACGGAGTGAAAGGGGCGGAAGGGAGCGGGGCCAATCCAGAGATCCCAATTCAAGCCCTCCGGAACCGGTTCCGAGGCGGCCGGGCGTTCGCTGACCTGGACGATGTCCTTGTTCGTCACCGCATCGCTGGCGCTTTGCCAACCCCAGGCGCGGGAGACCCAGACGTGAACCTCGGAGACGGGACCGATCGCATTGGCTCGGATCAGTTCAACGACCCGGCGGTAATTCTCCCCGGCGTGAATCTGTGTGCCCATCTGGGTCGCCAAATGCGGCTTGGCAGCGGCGGCCTGGATGATCTTGCGGCACTCGTTGACATCCCGGGTCAACGGCTTCTCCGAGTAGACATGCTTGCCGGCTCGCAAGGCCGGGAGGGTGACGAACGCGTGGGTGTGCTCCGTCGTGCTCACGACCACGGCATCGATCTTGTCCATTTCCGAAGCGAGCATCTCGCGGAAGTCGGAATAGGGACGGGCAGCCGGGCAGAGGCTTTTGGCCACATCGAGGTTCTTCGCATTGACGTCGGCGAGGGCGACAACGTCTTCCTCAATCATTTCCTTGAGGTTGCTTCCGCCTCGTCCGCCGCACCCGATCGAGGCAATCTGCAGCTTGCTGTTCGGGTTGCGGGCGCGGAGGATCGCGGGGAAGGCGAGACCGGCGGTGGCGGAAGCAGTTCCGGCGAGGAAGGTGCGACGCGAGGCTTTCATGGGCGGGTTTTTTTAGTGGAGGGGCGGGGGGCGCCCGGGGGAGTTCTCAGGCCGGCTTGACGGTCTTCATGCCGCCGGGCGGGTAGACGACCTCGCCGGGGATGGGCATCGGGTGCACCGGTAGGGACGCGTTCCAGTCGATCACATCGGGCACGAGTTTTTCTCCGCTGTTGAGAACTTCGTCGTAAGTGAGTTTCTGGCCGGTGTAAGCCGCCATCCGGCCGACCAGGCCGAACATGGTGGAGCGCACCATCCACTCCTCGTCCGCATGGCGTTGTTGCTTGCGGATATTGGCGAAGAATTCGTCATGTTCGGTTTGATACATGTTCCGGGCCTCTTCATCGCGGCGGAGCCGATATTTCCACGGATTTTTGCCGGTGATCTGAGCGGTCTTGAGGTCGAACTGGGCTTCGCCGTCGGTGCCGATGATGTAGTCCGCATTCTCCTTGTAGGGACCGGAGAAATACTGATTCCAATCGACGTGGCAACGGACGCCGCCGGGGAATTCATAGGTGATGTGGAAGTGGTCATACGTGTTGCACACGTGGTTGGGACGTTGGCGTCCGCCCATGCCATACACCGCCACCGGCATTTGATCCCGCATGGCCCAGAACACTTTGTCGACACTGTGAATGGCTTGTTCGACGATTCCATCGCCGCCGAGCCAGGAGAAGTTGTACCAGTTCTTGATCTGCCATTCCGTATCGCTCATGCCGGCAGGACGAGCGGACTCGGGCTGCATCGGCTTGACCACGTTGGTCCAGTAGGTGGCGTGGATCGATTTGACATCGCCGACCGCGCCATCGAGCACGCGTTTGAAAAGTTCCCGGGCGTGATCGTTGTAACGGTAGCAGAAGCCGGCCAGGACGGAGAGACCCTTTTCCTTGGCCTTGCGTGAGGCCTCGATGATGCGCTTTAGGCCGGCGACATCGGTGGCCACCGGTTTTTCCACGAAGCAGTGGAGCCCGGCGTTGACGGCCGCTTCAAACTGCATCGGGCGGAAACCGGGCGGGGTGCAGAGGAGGATGACATCCACGCCGCTTTCGATGACCTTCTGATAGGCGTCGAGCCCGACGAATTTGCGATCGCCCACGTTGATCTTGGTGGCCGCCTTGTCGCCGAGCGCGCCGGAGATATTGCGAAGCTGGTTTTCGACGATCTCGGGGTAGAGATCGGCCACGGCGTGGAGTTCGCAATTGTCATCCGCCAAGCAGGCTTGGCGGGCGGCACCGCTTCCGCGTCCGCCCATGCCGACGAGCCCGATCTTGAGCTTCTTGTTGTCTTGGGCCATCAGGTTGACGTTCGGAAACAGCACTTGGGAGGCCGCAGCAGCTCCGGCGGCGGTCTTGATGAAACCGCGCCTGCTGGCGGGCGAGTTGGAGTTTGGATCGCTCATGAGGGCTTGGGTTGAAGAAGAGAAAAAACGGTTCGCTCATCTTCCCCTCGGGCATCCGGGAATTGGACATGAGTCGGCACGACGAGGCGAATATTGATCGATTTTTCCGATTTCGGAGTCCGGAGCCGAGAGGCTCTTGCGGGTGTCCCTCAAAATTCCTCGCCAATGGCCCCCAATCTGCTCATAGTGCGAGGCGGCCCCGGAAACGACCCAACCGAACCCACGTCCGCCGGGACCGCCGTGGTTTTGCCCTCGCCTCGTCAATTGCTCCTGAAACGGCTCGATCCCGTGTTCGATGCCCAGGCGGCGGTGCGTCGTCGGTGGGCGGGTTTGGCGGCGATGACCGTGGCCTTGCTCTGCGGCTTTCTCCTGTGGGCCTGGCTCCGCGGGCAAGACGCGCCTCCCGCAGGAACGGGGATCGCCTGGCTCTTGGCATCTGTGTTTCTGATTTGGTCTGCCCGCCGGATCGCCGGGCGTTGGCCCTTTGATCTCGGGGCGATGGCCCGGCGCATCGAGGGCCGGTTTCCCGATTTGAAGGGACGTCTTCTCACCGCACTTGAGCTTCCCGAACCTTCTCGGTCAAAGCCGCAGGGGTATCTGGAAGAGCGGCTTCTCCTGGAGACCCTGACGCATTCCACGGAGCATGATTGGACGGTGGTGACCCGTGGACGGCACGATTGGCGGTGGCCGTTGCTGCAGGGAGCTTTCTGGCTGGTGCTGTGCTCGCTCGGCGTGCACCTTCAATCGATCGATTCCCCGGTGCGGTCGGCACTTGGGGCACCTTCCGGCCGAGCATCCGTCGTTCCGGTGGAAGTGACGCCCGGGAACATCGAGATCGAAAAGGGAGCCAAGCTGGTCGTGGAAGCTCGTTTTACGGAATCGGTTCCGGAGGAGGCGACCCTGGAACTTTTGGAGGCCGAGTCTGACAAGCCGGTCGGACGGAGCTTTGAGATGCGCCGGGCGTTGGATGATCCGGTGTTCGCGGCGGTGGTGCCGGCGGTGGACAAGCCGGTGCGCTATCGGGTGGTCCACCAGAACGGGGCTTCAGAGAGCTACGAGGTGAAGGTTTATGAGTTGCCCCGTTTGGAACGGGCCGATGTCACGGTGACGCCTCCGGCCTATGCGGGACAGAAGCCCGAGACTTTCCGGGATGTCCGCAAGGTCAGCGCGCTGGAAGGATCCGGGCTCCTCTTCGCCCTCACCGTCAATCACCCGGTGGCCGCGGCGGAACTTTACGGTGAGGACGGCAAATCGATTCCCCTTGCCGTGGACCCGGACAATCCCCGGCTGCTTACGGCTTCGGTCCGGCCCGAGGCGGATCGCCGCTACCGGGTTCATCTGGTGGACGCCGCCGACCGGGCCAACGCCGATCCGCCCTGGCTGACGGTGAAGTTGCGTCGCAATGAGCCGCCCAAGCTGGAACTGGCTTTGCCGGGCCGGGACACCGAGGTTTCCGCCCTGGAGGAGGTGATGCTTCAGGGCAAGGTTTGGGATGATTTGGGGCTTGGTCAGGTGGGGGCCACGGTCACGGTGGGGGACCGGACCGAGACCATCCTGCTGGCCCAGGCGGGCTTGAAGCCGAGAGAAACGCATCAGTTGTCCACGTTGCTGGCGCTGGAACAGTTTGAGGCCAAGCCGCAGCAACTCGTCAGTTACCACCTGTGGGCCGAGGACGTGGGACCGGACGGAAAGATGCGACGCACCCAGAGCGATCTTTTCTTCGCGGAGATTCGGGATTGGGATCATGCCTTTCGCGAAGGGGTGCAGCAGGGGGAATCCTCCGGGAAGGGGGCGGGGAATCAGGCTGGCGAGTTGCGTCAGCAGCAGAAGGAGGTGCTGAACGCGACCTGGAAGCTGATCAGGGAGGCGGGCTCGGGAGGGATCGAGAGTCGCTTGGCGGATGTTCAGGTGGTTCGGGAGGGTCAGGATCGGGTCGCCAAAAAGGTGGCGGCGGTGCTTGCGGAGGTCGAGGACTCTCAGGTTCGGGAGGCTCTGGATTCTGCCCGGGAGAAGATGGAGCAGGCCGCCGCGGCTCTGGGCGAAGTTCCCGGGCAAGGGGAGTCGGCACTGGCCAGGGCCCAGGGATTGGAACGGGCTGCGTATCAGGACTTGTTGGCCGCGGAAGCGCGGGAAACGCAGGTGACCCAATCGAAAAGCCGGTCCTCCGGTGAGTCGGGCGGCAGCCAGCAACGCCAGCTGATGCAACTCGAGCTGAAAGAGAACGAAAATCGGTATGAATCGGAACGCCAGGCCGAGAAGGAAGAGAGCACAGCCCAGGAAGAGAACCTCGAGGTTTTGGCCCGGCTGAAGGAGTTGGCTCGCCGTCAGGAGGCGTTGGCCGGGAAGATCCAGGAACTCGAGGCGGCCCTGAAGGCGGCGCGGGAAGAGGCGGAACGGGGCGAGTTGGAGCGGCGCCTCGAGAGACTCAGGGCGGAACAGGAAGAGATGTTGCGGGATGTCGACGAACTTCTGGAGCGCATGGAATCCGAAGAGAATTCAGAGCGCATGGGGCCGGAAAGTCGGGAGCTCCGCACCGCGCGTGAGGAGGTGCGTGAGGCGGGCGAGCAGTTGCAACGTCAAGAATTGTCACAGGCCGCGAACTCGGCGCGTCGGGCCCAGGAGAACCTGCGGGAGATGCAGGAAGAATTTCGCGAAAAGGCGGGGCAACGATTTGCCGAGGAGCTGCGCGAGCTGCGTCAGCAGGCCCGGACCTTGGCGGAGAGGGAAGAGAAATTGGGTGAGCAGCTCGACAAAGCTCCGGCCCGTGCCCTGGGCGAAGAGGGCCCGGATCGGCAGCAACTCGCCACCGGTTTGGGGGAGCAGAAAGAGGCGCTCGAGAAATTCCTCGAACAGATGCGGCAGATTTCCGAACAGGCCGAGGAATCTGAGCCGGTCCTCTCGAATTCGATGTATGAAGCCGTCCGCGATGCCCGGGAGGAGAGCCCGGTGGAATCGTTGGAACAGGCTGCCCGGTTCAGTCGTTACGGGGCCATGGCGGAGGCGCAGGAGGAGGAGCGGGCTGCGGCCCGGGCCATCGATCGTCTCCAGAAAGGGGTTGAGGAGGCCGCCGGATCGCTTCTGGGAAGCGAGAGCGATGCCCTGCGAACCGCCCGCAAGGAGTTGGATGGCCTGATCGATGCCGTGGAAAGCGAAATGGCTGGCGCGAGAGAACCGGCGAAAGGAAAGGGGGGCGGGGAGGAGTCGGCTCCCGACAAACCGTTTTTCGAGGCACTCCCGGAAAACCCGGAACCGGGCCCCCTCGCCGGGCAAGGATACGAATCGTTCGCCGATGGGCTGCGGCGTCTGGAGCAGATGTTGACCACGCCGGAGTTGCAGGCGGAGGCCGCCGACCTTCTGGACCGGGCCAGGGTTTGGCGGCGCGAGTTCCGGGAGAGAGATGCCACGGCGCCCCAATGGGATCTGGTGAAGATGCAATTGCTGCAACCGTTGGTCGAGCTGCGGCAGGACGTGAGCGAGGCCTTGTCCCGCGTTGAGAAAGACAACCCGTTGGTGCCGGTGGATCGCGATCCGGTTCCCGGTCCGTTCCGCGACTTGGTGCGCGAGTATTACGAACGTCTGGCTGCCGGGCGTTGAGCGTGGGGGAGGGCGGAATGGGAGGACAGATCACCTTCGCCCCGGGGATGACCCCATGGTGGTTGACCGCTGCCGCAGTGCTGTTGGCGGGTTGGGTCGTCTGGCAAGCCTACCGTCGGCCCGGCCTCCGACCTCCTTGGAACTGGGTTTGTGCCGGCCTGAAATTTGTCCTCATGGCCATGCTCGCCTTGCTTTGGCTTGAGCCGACGAGGGTCCATCGCCATCCGAAACGCGGAACCAACGACCTGGTGATCCTGGTGGACAACGGGGAAGGGATGCAGGTTCACGAAGGCCGGTCCTTGCCCGCCCGACTCGCTTCGGTTCGCGATGCCCAGGGAACCTGGTGGACGGCGTTGCACGATCTTTTTCGGGTGGAGAGTTTCGTGTTCGGGGACCGATTGGTGCAGTCGGATCGCGTGGATTTGATGGGCAACCGCTCTGATCTGGGCGCGGCTCTGGAAGGCCTGCGGCAGCGCTATGCCCGCCGCCCGCTCGCCGGGATTCTGCTCTTTAGCGACGGCAACGTCACCGACCGCGAACGCCTGGAAAGAGTGCATCCGGGTGTGCCGGTGTTTCCGGTGGTGGTGGGCCAGCCGCCCAACGGAGCGGACCTCGCCATCACAGGACTGGCGGTGTCCGAGAGCGGCTTTGAGGATGCGCCGGTCACCGTTTCGGTCCAGGTCTCCGCGACCGCCTTGGCGGGCCAGACCTGCCGCATTCAAGTCTTGGACGCGGCGGGCAAGGAGTTGGTCGTGGAACGGGTGCCGATCCGGGCAGCTTCCCAATCCATCCCGGCGAGACTGCGCTTTCGCGGGGCGACCTCGGGAATCTCCGCCTGCCGGGTCGTGGTCCGTCCCGACGCCGAGGGTGTGACCGAGATTACCGACCGCAACAACGCGCGCGATTTCGTGGTCGACATGGGAAGGGGCAATTGCCGCATCCTCTACGTGGCCGGCCGACCAAATTGGGAATACAAATTTCTCAACCGTGCGGTCCAGAGGGATGAAGAGATGGATCTGGTGGCCCTCGTCCGCCTGGCCAAGCGCGAGCCGAAATTCGACTGGAGGGGCCGCGCCGGCGAGCGCACCAATCCGCTGTTTCGCGGGTTCGACGGGGAGGCACCGGAAGGGGAGAGTTACGACAAGCCCGTGCTGCAACGCCTCAACACTCGGGACGCGAAGGAATTGAGCGATGGCTTTCCGCAGGAGAGGGAAGCGCTTTTTCCCGAATATGACGCGATCATTCTGGATGATCTGGAGTCGGCGTTTTTCACGGCGGAGCAGTTGAATCTGCTGGAATCGTTTGTGTCCCGCCGGGGAGGTGCCCTGCTCATGCTGGGGGGGCAGGAGTCGCTGCAACTGGGGGGATATGAGCGGACGCCGATGGAGCGATTGCTGCCTGTTTATCTCGACCGATCGGTCCGGGGGGAAGAGGCGCCTCCGGCCAATCTGCGGTTCACCCGGGAAGGGCTTTTGGAACCCTGGGTGCGCTTGCGCCTGACGCAGGACGAGGAAGAAAAACGGCTCGCGGAATTGCCGGCGTTCCAGACCCTCAATGAGGTGCGGTCGGTGAAACCGGGAGCCACGGTGCTGGCCACTGCGGTGACGGCGGCTGGAGAAGAGACCCCCGCCCTGGCGGTGCATGCCTACGGCGAGGGCCGGGTCGGTGCGCTCATGATTGGCGACATCTGGCGGTGGGGCATGGAAGAGGCGGCTCTGCGCAAGGACATGGAGACCTGGTGGCGTCAGGTGATGCGCTGGTTGGTTTCCGACGTGCCGGGTTTTGTCCAGGTGACCACGGCTTGGGCGGGAGTGGAGGAACCGGCCACCCGGAAGATTGAGGTCCGGGTCCGCACCAAGGGATGGCGTCCGGAGGAGAACGCGGACGTGGGCCTGGAGGTGAGGCGGGTGGGGGACGCGGACGCCACCACCCTCTTCGCGGAGCCCAGCCTGGACGAGCCCGGTCTGTTTCGCGCCGATTTTGTCTGTCCGGAGCCGGGGAACTGGGAAGTGCGCGCCAAGGTCTCGGGGAGCGATGCGGAGGGGAATTCGCTGGACCTGGGGACGGCGCAGGCGGGTTGGGCATGGAACCCGGCCGCTGACGAATACGCCTCGCTCGGGACGGATCGTCCGCTTTTGGAAGCGCTGGCCAAACGCACCGGCGGTCGAGTTTTGGAGTGGGACGGTCTCGAATCGTTTGCGTGGCAGGCTGCAAATTTGGATGTGCCGGTCGTGGAGACCGTGAGCAACCCGGCTTGGCATCATCCGCTTTGGTTTTTGTGCGCCATTTGCCTGGTGGTGGCCGAGTGGGGAATCCGGCGTTGGAAAGGATGGGCATGAAGCGGTGCATGATGGCCATCCTCTCGATTGCCGCCTGGGCGTTCGGTGCGGAGTCTGGCGAGCCCCAGGCCAAAAGGCTGCTTTGGCTGGTGATGGGCGCACCGGGGGAAGAGCGGTTTGCCAGGGACTTCGCCGCGCAAGCGGACCTCTGGAAAAAAGAGGCGGCTCGGGCAGGCGATGTGGATCTCCGGGAAATCCTGGGCCGGGAGGCCTTGCAAGCCGCCTGCAGCTCGGACGGAGGGCGACGATCCCCGGAGCTCTGGATCGTCCTGATCGGACATGGAACATTTGATGGACGGTTGGCGAAGTTCAACTTGGAGGGACCGGATGTGGCCGCCCAGGAACTCGCCGGCTGGTTGTCGGATCGGACACAGCCCCTTGTCTTGATCCACACCGGAGAGTGCAGCGGCCCGTTTTTGCCGGCCTTGTCCGGGAAGAATCGCGTGATTGTGACGGCCACCCAGAGCGGCAGTGAGGTGGTGGCAACGAGGTTTGGCGGCCATTTCGCCGCGGCCATGGGCGAGCCCTTGGCTGATTTGAACCGGGACGGCGCGGTCTCGGTTCTGGAGGCGTTCTTGGTGGGCGCGCAACGCACGGCGGAATTTTATGAACAGGACCGCAGGCTGTTGTCGGAGCATGCCTTGATCGATGACACCGGGGATGGCAAGGGGACGAGGGCGGACTGGTTTGAGGGGGGGCGCGCGGCCCAGAAAAGTTTGGACGGTGCGGCGGCGGACGGTGTGAGGGCGGGCCGAATCAGACTGGTTCCGGGACCTGCGGACCAGGGCCTGAGCGGGGAAGAGCGGCTGCGCAGGGATCAGTTGGAAGAGCAAATCGAATCCTTGCGCAACCGGAGGGGGAAGATGGGGGAGGAAGAGTGGTATGAATTGCTGGAAGCGAAGTTCCTGGAGCTTGGAAGTTTGCTTGGGAGTTAGCCGAAAACCTAGCATTGAGCTTGGAATGGTCGGGGGGCTCAACGGGGGATCGGCGACTTTGTGAAATTTTTCACAAATAGAAGTTGCCTCCGCAAACCGTGGGCCTTATGAAACGTCACAGATTTCACCGTGCGGTTCTCAACCCCATCGCGTGGCTGAATTTCTTTAGATTGCGGGATGCAAAGCTACATGCTGCTCGAACTGAATACCCTGCTAGCGGTCTCGATCCAGGCGGAGCGGTTGCCGTTTGCGAATTGGCTGACCAACTCCATCTTCGTGGCGGCTTTGGTGACGGTCGGCATTTTGTATCTTTCCTCGAAGGCGACCCGGAAAATGATGCTGGTTCCGCATCCCGCGCAGAACGCTTTCGAGGCGGTGATTGAGCTTCTCTACACGCAGGTTGAGGGGATTGTGGGAAAGCACGTGGCCCCGAAAGTCTTCCCTCTGCTTGCCACTATCTTTATTTTTGTCCTCATTTCGAACTGGTCGGGATTGATTCCGGGGGTTGGAACGGTGGGGTGGGGCGATGGCACGGCTTGGATGACGGTGAAGTCGGTTTCTGTTCCGGTATTTCGCGGGCCCACGGCTGATTTGAACCTGACGCTCGGGATCGCCGTGGTGTTCATGGTGGTGTGGGCGGCGATCACGATTCAAGAGGTCGGTGTCATCGGCTTCCTGAAGCACACCTTTGCTCCCAAGGGCGGGATGACTGGGGTGATGGGTGTCTTTGTGGCGGTGGTGTTCTTCATGGTTGGGATCATCGAACTGGTCTCGATTGCTTTCCGTCCTCTTTCGCTTTCGCTGCGGTTGTTCGGAAATATGTATGCGGGCGAGACTTTGCTGCACACTATGGGAACCATTGGGGACAAGCTCAGTCCGGTCCTGGCTTTCCTTGCGTCTATCGTGTTTCCGATTCCCTTTTATTTCATGGAGTTGCTTGTCGGTCTGCTCCAGGCGACCGTCTTTGTTCTGTTGTGTGCGGTCTACGTCCGGCTTTCCACGGCGCATGACGAGGAGCATTGACCGTTTTTTTGGGGAGTTGAACTCCGTAGAATTTGCCGTTGTGACCATGGCTTAGTCTGTGGGCGGCGGCGACAAGAAAACCAACTGAGGAATAAGAAAAAGATGATGATGGATCTAGTGACGATGGTGGCGGAGACTGCCGCGGCGGCTCCCCAGAGTGGAGTGTCTGGCAGTTTGACCCTGGCGATTGCCGGTGCTGGCTCGGCCCTTGCTGTGGGGATGATCGGTTCCAAGGCTGCTGAAGCCGTGGGACGGAACCCGACCGCTTTCGGGAACATCCTGACGATTGGGATCATTGGGATGGCGCTCGCGGAAGCCGTCGCCATTTACGCTCTGATCATCGCCTTCCAAGGTCGCTGATCGTTGAATGTCGCGCCGCGGGACGGACGTGCCGCGGCGCTGATTTCCCTGACTTGAATGTCTCCTGACAGAAACTGAATCGAATCCCGCACGCTCCATGGAAGTTGCCCAAGATTTCGCTCAGAATTTCGGATTGGAATGGCCGAAGTTCATCGCGCAGGTCCTCATTTTCGGGATCGTTTATTATGTCCTGAAGCAGAAGGCCTTTGGTCCGATTCTCTCGATGCTCGAAGTGCGCCGCAAGCACATCGAGGAACTCGAGGCCGATCGAAAAAAGGTGAAGGAACGGTTGGCAGCGGCCGAAGCCGAGGCCAAGGAACTTCGCTTGAAGGCGGACAAAGAGGCGGGTCGCTTGATCGAGGAGGCCCGGGCCAGTTCCAATGCACTGCGCGAGAAGCGCGCCCAGGAGGCCACCTTGGAAGCCGGGCAGATCATTGCGAAAGCGCGCGAGGCCACCCAGATGGAGCGGGAACAGGCTTTCGCTGAGTTGCGCAGGGATTTCGGGCGGTTGCTAGTGAGCACGACTCGCACGGTCACCGGCAAGGTTTTGACCAAGGAAGATCAGGACGCCATCAACGAGGAGGCGGCGTCGCAGATTGCGCTGTGAGGATGGCGCTTTGCCACGGTTCGTTTTGACTGGAAACAGATGAAGATCAGCAAGGAAGCTCAACGGATGGCGCGACAGCTCCTCAGGTCGTCGTTCGTGGATGATCGCTTGGATGAAGGGCGGGTCCGTCTGCTCACCGGGAGGGTGATTGCAGCGAAGCCGAGAGCCTATTTGCAGATCTTGAGCGCCTACGCCAACCTGTTGCGTTTGGAGTTGGGCAAGAGTCATGCGCGGGTGGAGACAGCGGTTGAGTTGCAGCCGGCCACCCGGCAGTTGGTCGAAGCCGATCTCCGTGCCAAGAGCGGGCGTGAACTCACTTTCGAGTATGTGGTGAACCCTGATCTCCTCGGCGGGATGCGCGTCAAGGTGGGCAGTGATGTCTGGGATGGCAGCATCCGGTCCCGATTGCAGCGTCTCCAAGAAGCTTTTCGTTAACTTTTTCTCTCCGATTCAACCCTCTACACCCTGGCGCGAAGCCAATTGACATGAGCAACCTACTGCAGGAACTGGAATCCGAAATCGCCGGTCTGAAGACGTCCGTGGCGAAAAGCAATGTTGGCACCGTCAGGCAGATCGGTGACGGCGTCGCCAAGATCGAGGGGTTGAGCGATGTGATGCTCAACGAAATGATCGAGTTTCCGGGCGGGGTGTATGGCCTGGCCTTGAACCTCGAGGAGACCGAAGTGGGCGCCGTGCTTTTGGCCTCCGGGGAGAAGATCAAAGAGGGGGATGAGGTGCGCACCACCGGTCGTCTCCTTCAGGTGCCGGTAGGCAAGCAGTTGCTCGGCCGAGTGGTGGATGCGTTGGGGCAACCAGTGGATGGCAAGGGAGCGATCAATGCGGAGAGTTTCTATCCGGTGGAGAAAATTGCTCCTGGCATCATTCCCCGGCAGTCGGTCAGTGTCCCCGTCCAGACTGGGATTCTCGCGATTGATGCCATGATTCCGATTGGCCGCGGGCAACGGGAGTTGATCATCGGCGACCGCTCGACCGGGAAGACCACAGTGGCGATCGACACCATCATTTCGCAGGCTCGTCAGAACAAGGCGGCCGAGCAAGGATCTCTAAAGGGGCACAAGCCGCTTTATTGTATCTATGTGGCGATCGGTCAGAAGCGTTCGAACATCGCGCGGACGGTGGCGACGCTGGAGGCGGCTGGAGCGATGCCCTACACGATCGTGGTGACCGCCACGGCGTCGGACCCGGCCACGAATCAGTATTTGGCTCCGTATGCCGGTTGCGCCATGGGTGAGTGGTTCATGGACAATGGGATGGACGCCCTGATTGTCTTCGATGACCTTTCGAAGCATGCCGTGGCGTATCGGCAAGTGTCGCTGGTCTTGCGCCGTCCTTCCGGACGCGAGGCGTATCCCGGGGACGTGTTCTATCTTCACAGTCGTCTGCTCGAGCGGGCGGCGCGTCTCAACCAGAAAAATGGGGGCGGCTCCCTGACGGCGTTGCCGATCATTGAGACCCAGGCGGGCGACGTGTCGGCTTACATTCCGACGAACGTGATTTCGATCACGGACGGTCAGATCTACCTGGAGACGGACCTCTTTTATCAGGGGATTCGCCCCGCGATTTCGGTGGGTCTTTCGGTGAGTCGGGTGGGATCGGCCGCGCAGACCAAGGCCATGAAGAAGGTGGCAGGGACGACCAAGCTCGACTTGGCCCAGTTCCGCGAGCTTCAGGCCTTTGCTCAGTTCGGTTCCGATCTCGACGAAAAGACGCGGAAACAAATCGATCGCGGCCAGCGCATCGTGGAGCTCTTCAAGCAGAAGCAGTATGAGCCGTTGTCCATGGAAATGGAGGTGACGCTGATGTTTGCCATGCAGAAGGGCAAGTTCGATGATGTGCCGGTGAACCGGGTCAAGGAGTTTCAGGCGGCCTTGCAGACCTACATGACCGATCGAAAGGCGGATGTTCTGGCCAAGATTCGGGAGGAGAAAGCGCTGACTGATGAAATTGCGAGCGCTTTGGAAGGGGCGATCGGCGACTTTAAGGGCACCTGGAAGTGAGGAATTGACCGATGGCTAGTGCCCGCGACATCCGCCGACGCATCAAGTCGGTAAAGAACACCGCCCAGATCACCAAGGCGATGCAGCTGGTGGCTGCGTCGAAGATGAAGAAGGCGCAGGATCAGGCGCTGTCGAGTCGGCCCTATGCGAAGCTGCTCAATGAGGTTTTGGTGAACCTGCGCGATCAGGTCGAGGAGGGGAGTCATCCGCTTCTGGTGCAGCGTGAGGGAGATCGGGAACTGATGGTGGTGATTTCCACGGACAAGGGACTTTGTGGTGGTCTCAACACCAACCTGCTCCGGCAGTTGACCCGGGAGATGACGCCAGGAAGCTCTTTCGTGACCATCGGCCGCAAAGGACGGGTGGCCCTGACGAAGATGCAGAAAGAGTTGCTGGCGGATTTCCACATGAAGGATCCCGTCTCCTTTGCGGAGACCAAGCAGATCGGTCGGTTTGTGATGGAGCAGTTTCTCAACGGTGAATACGCCCGGGTGCGGGTGGCCTTCACCAACTTCGTCAACACCATGACGCAGGTTGCGATGATCGAGACCCTCTTGCCGGTGCGGCATCTGGACCTCGGGAAGAAAAAGGATTTCATCGGCATGGGGAACGAACCCGCCGCGTCGAGCGAGTCCGACGGAGGGAACGTTGGGCCTGCCGGATATCTCTTCGAGCCGGATGCTGCTTCTGTTTTGGACACGGTGGTTCCGCAGTATGTGAACTACCTATTGTATCAGATGCTGTTGGAAAGCAGGGCCGCTGAGCACAGCGCCCGAATGGTTGCGATGAAGAGCGCCACCGACAACGCCAAGGAGTTGATCAAGGATTTGACGCTGGCCTACAACAAGCAACGTCAGGCCTCGATCACCTCTGAACTGCTGGAAATCACCACCGCGATGAAGGCGCTCGAGTAGGCGCCGGCCCCACTCACTTATTGATCAACCCCGATTCCGAATTTTCCCATCATGAGCAACGAAGGCAGCATTGTCCAGGTCATCGGACCCGTCGTGGACGCGGATTTCAGCAAGGCCGGATCCGTTCCGGAGATTTACAACGCCCTGACGGTCGACTACGAACTTTACGGGCAGAACACCAAACTGACCCTGGAAGTGCAGCAGCGTTTGGGGGATGGTTGGGTGCGCGCGGTGGCCATGTCCACCACGGAGGGTCTGAAGCGCGGGATGAAGGTGGCCGACACCGGCAGCCCCATCACCGTCCCGGTCGGGAAGGGCGTCCTGGGCCGGATCTTGAACGTCACGGGCGATCCCCAGGATGAGAAGGGGGATGTCCCCCACGAGAAGCGGTATCCCATCCACCGTCAGGCCCCGCCGCTCACGGAGCAGGCGACGTCTGCCGAGATTCTGGAGACTGGGATCAAGGTGATCGATCTGATCTGCCCGTTCACACGGGGTGGCAAGGTGGGAGCCTTCGGCGGTGCCGGGGTTGGCAAGACGGTTGTCATCATGGAGCTGATCAACAACATCGCCAAGCACCACGGCGGTTACTCCGTGTTCGCGGGGGTCGGGGAACGGACCCGTGAGGGCAACGATCTCTATTGGGAAATGAGCGAGGCCGGTGTCATCAATCAGGAGAACATCGCCGAGTCCAAGGTGGCGCTCTGTTATGGCCAGATGAACGAACCTCCGGGGGCCCGCCTTCGGGTGGTGTTGTCGGCCCTGGCCATGGCCGAATTCTTCCGGGACGAACAGAACCAGGATGTGCTTCTCTTTGTCGACAACGTCTTCCGTTTCTCGCAGGCTGGTTCTGAGGTTTCCGCTCTGCTGGGACGCACGCCTTCTGCCGTCGGTTACCAGCCGACCCTGGCCGCAGAGATGGGGGCGATGCAGGAGCGAATCACGTCGACGACGAAAGGATCGATCACGTCGTTCCAGGCGGTCTATGTTCCGGCCGATGACTTGACGGACCCCGCGCCGGCCAACACGTTTGCCCACCTCGACTCGACGGTCGTTTTGGAGCGGTCGTTGGCGGAATTGGGGATCTATCCGGCGGTGGATCCGCTGGCCTCGGTTTCCAAGGCCCTGGCCCCTGAAGTGGTCGGTGAGGAGCACTATGAAGTGGCTCGCGGCGTGCAGCGGGTGTTGCAGCGCTACAAGGATCTTCAGGACATCATCGCCATTCTCGGGATGGACGAGTTGAGTGACGAGGACAAGATGACCGTGTCCCGGGCCCGCAAGATCCAGCGTTTCCTCAGCCAGCCGTTCAGTGTCGCCGAGGTGTTCACCGGGATTCCCGGGGTCTACGTCCCGGTGAGCGAGACGGTTCGCGGTTTCAAGGAGATCCTTGACGGCAAGCACGACAGTGTTCCCGAAAACAACTTCTACATGAAGGGCGGGATCGATTCGGTTTCCAAAGACTGACCGTTCATGGCGACTCTGCTGCAAATTGTCACGCCCGAAGGCAAGGTTTTCTCCGACCAGGTCGATCTCGTGGTCGTCCCCGGTTCCGAGGGGGAACTCGGCGTGCTTTCGCTCCATGCCTCTCTCGTGACCACCCTGAAGCCGGGTGAGTTGCGTTACACCAAGGACGGTCAGGAGCACGTGTTTGCGGTGGGCGCCGGTCTCCTGGAAGTGACGAGGGCGTCGGTCTCCGTGCTGAGTGACCTCGCCGTCAATGAGAAGGATATCGATGAGCATGCGGTCGAGGAGGCCCTCGAATCGGCTCGCAAGGCCTACGAAGAGCGGAGCGATGATGCCCATCCTGAGGATATCGTGGCTCTCCAACTCTCCATTCAGAAGGCGATGGCCCAGCTGCATGTGCGGCGGCGCCGTCACCATCTTTGATGGCATTTTTTATTCGCGGTTCCTGGGGGGCTGCGGTTAGGTTGCCCGAGTGATCCGGCACTTTTCCGCCCCTTTTCTGCTCGCTCTAGCCTTGTCCGGTTCCGGGTCGGCGGCAGGTCCGGTTCCCGCTTTTCCGGGAGCGGAGGGGTATGGCGCTTGGGCCACCGGAGGGCGCGGCGGCCGGGTGATCGCCGTGACGAATCTGAATGATTCGGGACCCGGCAGTTTGCGCGAGGCTCTGGAGGAAGTTCGCGAGCCCCGGATCGTGGTCTTCCGCGTCTCGGGTTGCATTGATCTCAAGGAGCGCATCCGCGTTTCCCGCGGCAATCTGACCCTCGCGGGACAAAGCGCGCCGGGCGGTGGAATTTGTCTCCGCCATCATGGATTGGTCTTGAGTGAGGCCGAAAATTTGGTCATCCGGCACATCCGCGTCCGGCCGGGGGACGGAGCCGGGCAGGAGATGGATGCGATGACCGCTGAGGATTGCGAGAACCTGATCATCGATCATTGTTCGGTCAGTTGGGCGACGGATGAGACGCTCACGGCCTATCACAACCGGAACACCACCGTGCAGTGGTGCCTGATCTCCGAGAGTCTGTTTCTGTCGGCGCACCGCAAAGGGGCCCACGGCTACGGGGGGATCTGGGGCGGTTCTTCTTCCTCCTGGCATCACAACCTCCTGGCTCACCACAGCAGCCGCAATCCCCGCTTTGCTCGCGACGAGGAACCGATCGATTACCGAAACAACGTCATCTACAATTGGGGCTTCAACAGCGCCTATGGAGGGGAAGGCTGTTCGGTCAATGTCGTGGCCAACTGTTACATTCCCGGTCCTGCCACCGAAAAACCAGATCGCATTTTGGAGGCTTCTGCGGCCAAGGGAAGGTGGTTCATCGAGGACAATCTGGTGGTCGGAGCGCCGGGCCTGGATCGTGACAACTGGCAGGGTGGAGTTCAGGAGCCTTGGACCGACGAAGCCGGCTTGCGCCTTTTCAAATCCTTGTCCGCCGCCTACCTGACCACCGAAACGGCCCGGCAGGCTCAGGACTCGGTTCTCAAGGAGGCCGGGGCCACCTTGCCGACCCGCGACGCCGTTGATGCCCGGATTGTTGCGGAGGTGCGGTCCCGCTCTGCCCGCTTTGGCAAGAGCTTTCGCGGCGGTGGCAACGGGATCATCGACACCCCTGCCGACGTCGGTGGCTGGCCCAACTTGGAGCCCGGGGAACCGCCTCCGGACAAGGATGAGGATGGCATGCCGGACCCCTGGGAAGGCAGCAACGGGCTCGATCCCTCCGATCCCTCCGATGGTCCCGGCGATGAGGATGGTGATGGCTACACCAACGTCGAAGAGTTTCTCAACGGAACCCTGCCGCGGCAAGCGGTCGACTACACCATCCCCAAAGAGCTGCCTGCTCAGACGGTCAAGCCTGCGCAACCGGCCAAGTTTTGGAATCGTGAGATTGTGGTTTCCGCTGATGGAAAAGGTCATTTCCGGGATTTGCGCGAGGCGATTGAGGCGGCTCCGGCCCTTTCAGGCGCGCCGTTTCCGATCCGGATCCTTGCGGGAACCTACCCGGGGTCCTTGGTCATTCCCGAGGACAAACCGCTGTTGCGGCTGGAGGCGGATGGGGAGGTGATCCTCACCGGGACGTCTGAAGGTCCGGCCCTCCAGGTGGCGGGTGGTGCGTTTCAGGCCCGGGGAATCACGTTTCGTTCCTCCGGATCCCACCCGGCGGTGGTGGTTCATGGGGACCGGGCCGTGTTCCGGGATTGTCAGTTGCGGGGAGAAGAGAACGCCCTGGCCTTGGCAACGGGCCGGACGTATCTCCGGGAATGCCGTCTCGAGGGGCGCGCCACGCTCGTCGCTGCGGCAGGCAAGGCGACGGCGTTTCTGGACCGATGCAAGCTGCATCTTCTCGGGCCGGGGCCGTGCGCATCGGTTCCCAAGGTGAGCGGCCGGACATTCGGAGTCATTTTCAGTCGGTGCGTCCTTTCGGCGGAGGCCAACGTCTCGGGGGTGGCTTTGACGGATGGTCCGCCGGATCGATCGTGCGCCGCGTTTCTGGAGATGGATCTGCCGGAATTTGTGGATGAGGCGCACCGTTCCATCTGGAAAAAGCGCGGATCCAAGGAGTTTGGCGACAAAGTGAGCTTGTCAGGTTTTTTGGGGGCGAGTGACGGATGGAATCCCGCGGCCCCTGCGGTGCCCCTGGTGATGCTCTCCGCCGGTCCTCCCGGAGTGCCCGCCCATGTGGTGGGCTTGGGCGGAAATGGCCATGTCAGCTTGTCTTGGGACAAAGCCGAGAACGCGGTGAGCTACACGGTGAAGAGGGAGAAGGACGACGCCAGCGGATTCGGAGTCGTCACTTCAGGCTTGAACAAAACGAGCTGGATCGATCGCGCAGCCGGCCCGCAAGGGACGCGCCGCTACACCATCGCCGCCGTGAGCGCCAGTGGCCAATCCGCAGAAAGCGCGCCCGTGACGGTGCCGGTTTCCGGTGATGGGCTTCCCGCCCCTTGGGCCTTGACCACCACGGGAGCCGGGACCGGTGAAGCGGTCTTTGCCAATGGAACCCTGATGTTGCGGGCGCCGGAAACAACCGGTCTCTTCGCTTGGCAGGCGGTCACGGGAGAGGCGGAGTTGCTCGTTCATGTCGACCGCCTCGTCGGCCACGGCAACGGCGATGCCGCGGGGAAGGGCGTTGCTCCGGAAGCGGGAATCCTTCTGCAACAGGGCTTGGGCGTAGCGGGGGAGGGCGGTGCGTCGCTTTGGCTTTCGATCCGCGGGGATGGGCGCCCCACGCTCCGGTGGCAAATCGCTTCAGGAACCGGGGAGTCGTTGCGCGGAGGCGCGCTGGGAGTGCCGTGTTGGCTCAAGCTGACGCGTCAGCAGGCTCAGTATCGCGCAGAGGTCTCGCGGGATGGAGTGTCGTGGACGGCGGTCGGTGAAACTTCGTTGCCGGGTCTGGCCGGTCCCGTTTGCGCCGGGTTGTTTCTGAGCTCCGGCGAGGCCGTCTTCAACGGCATCGCTTTTCCTTCGCCGCCACCGCCGAATGCAGAGCCGTAAGTTTTTTGCATTCGTTAGAATTGATATGACTCGAGAAGAAATCATCGCAAAGCTCCAGAAAGTGGAGGCCCTGTTTCATGGGACCAACCTGGAGGGGGAACGGATGGCCGCCCAGTCCGCCCTGGACCGGCTCAAGGCGCAACTGGCCCAGGAGGCATCCGTTGCCGAAGAATACCAGTTCAGCTTGCCGGATCCCTGGAAACGCAAACTCTTCCTGGCCCTGGCCCGGCGGCATGGTCTGAAGCCGTATCGCCTGCCCCGGCAACGCACCTCCACGGTGATGTTGAGAATCGCCAAGCGGCAGCTGGATCACATTTTCTGGCCCGAGTATTGTGAACTCTCCGAGTTGCTTTCGAAATACCTGAGCGATGCCACGGATGACATCATTTCCCGGGGCGTGCATGGAGATCTCTCCGAGGCTCCGGAGCAGCGCACCTTGCTTTGAGGCGGGGTCGGGCTCGGACGCGGTCAGTCCGCGATCAGGTCATACCCGCGCCAATCCCTGATCGTCACCTCCGCAAACTGGCCGACGGGGAGGTTTTCCGGGACAAAGACCGTGGAATCGACTTCCGGTGCGTCCATTTCGCTGCGGGCTTGGCCCGGTTTTTCGACGAGCACGCGGAGTTTGCGGCCCACTTGGCGGGCGTTGAATTCTTCGAACTCGCTTTGCAAGGCGCGCATCGCTTCATTCCAGCGTCGCTTGCGGGTCATGTGATGGATGGCGCCGGTGAATTTTTCCGCCCGGGTGCCCTCTTCTTTGGAATAGTTGAAAACGCTGGCTCGCTCAAACTTGGCTTCGTGAATGAAGCCGAGCAGTTCCTGGAAATCTTCCTCGCTCTCGCCGGGGAACCCGACAATGAAGGTGGTCCGCAAGGTCAGCCCGGGAATCCCGGCCCGGAGGCGGCGGACCAAGTCCCGGATGTAAGCGCCGTCCGTTTCCCGGCGCATCGCGGTGAGCATGCGGTCCGAGATATGCTGGAGCGGCATGTCCACATACCGCGCGACCGTGCGGCTCCGGGCGATCGTCTCGATCAACTCATCGCTCCAGTGAGCCGGGTGGGTGTAGAGGAGACGGACCCAGAAATCGCCCTCAATCTCATCCAGGGCGCGGAGCAGGGAGGCGAGCGATTCCCCCTTGGAGGAATCGACCTCGCTTCGTGGATTGGGTCGGGAGTCCTCCCACCGGTCCATGCCGAAATAGGTGGTGTCCTGGGAAATGAGATTGATTTCGCGGACCCCGGATTTCACCAGGGCCTCAGCTTCGCGGACGACGGATTCCTGGGTGCGTGATCGGTGGCGGCCGCGAATCTTGGGGATGATGCAGAAGGAGCAGGGGTGATTGCACCCCTCTGCGATCTTGATGTAAGCCGTGTGCGAGGGCGTGAGCCGGAAACGGGGCGTGTCGTAGTCCGGGATGAATCTTGGAGTGGCGGTGACCAGGTTCTCCTGCGCACCGTCGCCTTCCTTGGCCTTCAGGCTCTGGATCACGTCTGGCACGCTGGTGATCTGGTCCAGACCGATAAAGGCGTCCACTTCCGGCATGAGGCTCGGGAGTTCCTGGCGAAACCGCTGCGACAGGCACCCCGCGACGACGATTTTTTGCCGGGGCCGGGTTTGCGCGCGG
>QQNE01000009.1 GCA_003402735.1 Verrucomicrobiota bacterium | reverse complement strand
GGGAAGAAGTCGGTTTTGAGATGATGCGCTGGAGTTCTGCGCGTTGGTCGGCGGAGAGTGGAATGGGAGAAACAGGTCGAGCCATTTCCGTCACTCTAACCCGAAATTGATGTTTTGTATAGCTAATTCACAAACGGAGCACTAGTGAATGTGGTTTTGTGGCGAAAAATGGTAGGCGAAAAATAGGATTGCAGCCTTGCTTCATTTTTCGCCCCAAATGTTTCGGCCGTTGAACTGGTGAATGTGGCTTTGTGGCGAAAGATGTTGGGCGAAAAATAGGATTGCACCCTTGCTTCATCTTTCGCCCAAAATGTTTCGCCGGTTGAACTGGTGAATGTGGTTTTGTGGCGAAAAATGTTGGGCGAAAAATAGGATTGCACCCTTGCTTCATCTTTCGCCCCAAATGTTTTGCCCGTTGAACTGGTTAATGGGGTCTTCTGGCGAAAGATGTTGGGCGAAAAATAGGATGGTAGCCTTGCTTCATCTTTCGTCCCAAATGTTTCGCCCGTTGAACTGGTTAATGGGGTCTTCTGGCGAAAGATGTTGGGCGAAAAATAGGATTGCACCCTTGCTTCATCTTTCGCCCAATATGTTTCGCCGGTTGAACTGGTGAATGTGGTTTTGTGGCGAAAAATGTTGGGCGAAAAATAGGATTGCACCCTTGCTTCATCTTTCGCCCAAAATGTTTCGCCGGTTGAACTGGTGAATGTGGTCTTCTGGCGAAAGATGTTGGCCGAAAAATAGGATGGTAGCCTTGCTTCATCTTTCGCCCCAAATGTTTCGCCGACAAACACAATCAAGCAGGTTGACTGTGGCAGGCACGGCAAGGAGGACAGCACCGGCCGCGCCCGGACCGAGCGTTCTCTTGGTTGCCAAGTCGGGCGAGACGGATTCGCCTTGACCCTGCTTTGGGGGGAGGTTTGGTAGGGGGGCATCAGCATGAAAATTATCATTACCGGCGGTGGCGGATTCCTCGGCTCGCGGCTTTGCGCGCAACTTTTGGATCGGGGCACGCTCACAGGGCCGTCCGGCCAGAACGAGTCGATCCGTGAGATTGTGTTGTTTGACGCCTTTTTTGCGCGGCCCGTGGACGATCCGCGGGTGCGACAAATTGCGGCGGACATCGGCGAGCGTGACGCGGTCTTCGCGGCGGTTGGGCCGGACGCCGCTGCGATTTTTCACCTTGCATCGATGGTGAGTGGGGAGTGCGAGGAGCGGTTCGACGATGCTTTGCGCGTCAATCTGGAGGGTGGGCGCAATGTTTTTGAGGCGGCGCGGGCGGTGGCTGGAAAGCCCCGGGTGGTTTTCGCCAGCAGCATTGCCACCTATGGCGGGGAAGCGATGGTGGAGGAAAATCATGACCGAACCAAACTGACGCCGCGGACGACCTACGGGATGACGAAGGCGATTTGTGAATTGCTGGTGAACGATCATTCCCGGAAGGGCCACTTCGACGGCCGTTCCGCCCGTCTCCCCACGGTCATCATTCGTCCGGGAAAGCCGAACGCAGCCGCTTCTAGTTGGGCCAGCGGGATGTTTCGCGAGCCGCTGAATGGGATCGATTGCCCGCTTCCGGTGCGTCGCACCCAATGCCATCCGATGACGGGTTATCGCACGGTGATCGATTCGCTCATCGCGTTGCATGAGGTGCCGGAAGCGAGGTTGGGGGATGACCGCGGGTATGTCTTGCCGGCGCATCGGGTCACTCCGGAAGCGGCGGCGGCGGTCTTGCGGGAAGTGGCTCGGGAGCGTGGACTGCGGCTCGGGGAAATTGTGGATGCCTTTGATGCCCGGATCCAGGGGATCGTGGACAACTGGCCTGTGGCGGTGGATGGGTCCCGCGCCGTGGCCCTTGGCCTGCCACAACCACCTCCGTTGCAGCGGATTGTGGAGGAGTATGTGAAGGATTACCTGTGAGGGGCAGGGCGTGCGCGCTTCCTCGGAGGATTTGAACAGACTCTCAGGGAACTTCGACGAGCCGGATCCCGTCGGGCTCGAGGACGATGAGGCGCTGGCGGAAAAGGCCGCCGATGGCCTGCTTGAAGGCCTTTTTGCTCATGCCGAAGGCGTGGCGAATGGCTTCCGGTGGGGAGCCGTCGTGGTAAGGCAAGTGTCCGCCGGCTTTCTCTAAGGCGCGCAGAATCTGTTCTGAAAATGGCAGGATGCGGTCTGGGCCGGCCGGGTCGAGGCCCACATCGATTTTTCCATCCATCCGCACGGTGCGGACGAATCCGGGCATGGATTGGCCGATGGCGAGGGGGCCTGACAGTTCCGAGTGATAGAGGAGGCCGGAGTGGGCGTGGTTGACGATGACCCTGTAGCCGAGGGGTGTTTCGCTCTCCACGATCAGTCCCACCTCTTGGCCTTTGCCGTAGGTGGGCGCGCTGAGGTTGAGGTGGCGGCTGAGGCGGCAGGTGGCCACGATGCGTTGGGAGCGTTCGTCGATGGTGACAAAGACCAGGGCATGGCCACCGGGATGGATGCCACCGGCATACTCGCGGCGCGGCAGCAAGAGATCCTTTTCGAGTCCCCAATCGAGAAAAGCCCCCATTGAATGATGATGTGACAGGACGCGGAGGTAGGCGAATTCGCCCGCCGTGGCCAAGGGGGTGCGGGTGGTGGCCACGAGTCGATCTTCGGAGTCGCGGTAGACGAAGACCCGGATGGTCTCGCCGGGTTGTGCCCCGTCTGGAACCCATCGGCTTGGCAGAAGAATCTCCCCGAGCGGGCCGCCATCAAGGTAAAGTCCGGGCGCGGCCTGGCGAACAATGACGAGGGAAGCGTGTTTTCCGAGGATGGACATGGGTGGAGGCGCGGGCCGAGGCCAGGCTTGTATTTTACATCCAACGTCCGGGACGTCGAGGCGGCGCAGGGGATTTCCCGGTTGCGGTTGCGTTCCCCTGCGTAGTAGGCTGCCCGGTGATGTCCGTTTCCCGTCGTTTTTTCCTGCAACACGCCGGTTTGCCGGTGCTTGCCTGTGTTTCCGGTGGTCGCCTTCTCGGTGCGAAAAAAGAGGAGGGAGCCTTGCCCCGGGGCTCGGCGGAGGCCGAGGGGGTGGACCCGCAAAGCATTCTGTCCTTTCTCCGGGCCGTGGAGGAGGCGGGCGTGGAGTTGCACAGTTTCATGGTGGTGCGGCACGGCCGGGTGATTGCCGAAGGATGGTGGGAACCTTACGGCCCGGAATTCGTCCACTCCATGTATTCCATGAGCAAGAGCTTCACTTCGACCGCCATCGGTTTTGCGGTGAGTGAACGCAGGCTGAAGGTCGATGACCGGGTCGTCTCCTTTTTCCCGGACGAGGTGCCATGGCAGGTCACGGAAAATCTTGGGGCGATGCGGGTGCGTGATTTGCTGACGATGTCGGCCGGGAACCGGAAGGATCCGACCCAGGCGTGTGTGCAATCGGAGAACTGGGTGCGGACGTTTTTGGCGCAGCCGGTGGATCACCGCCCTGGAACGCAGTTCCTCTACAACAGCGCGGCGACCTACATGTGTTCGGCGATTGTGCAGCGGCTCACCGGGCAGACGGTGTTGGAGTATCTGCGGCCGCGCCTGTTCGAGCCGCTGGGGATCCGGGGGATGCGATGGGAGACCTGCCCGCGCGGGATCAACACCGGGGGTTGGGGCTTGAGCATTCAGACTGAAGGACTTGCCAAGTTCGGGTTGTTGTTCCTGCAGAAAGGGAAATGGAACGGCGCGCAAATTCTTCCCGAAGCGTGGGTCGATGAAGCCACCCGGTTTCACATCCAGCAACCTGGCGGGGACAAACCGGATCGTGCCAAGGCGGACAACGACTGGCTGCAAGGTTATGGCTACCAGTTCTGGCGTTGTCGGAACGGAGGATTCCGGGGCGATGGCGCTTTCGGTCAATTTACCATTGTCCTGCCCCGGGAAGAGGCGGTGATCGTGATGACGAGTGAGAACAAGAACATGCAGGCTCAGCTGGATCTGGTCTGGCGTCATTTGCTCCCGGCGTTCTCCACCAAGCCCCGACCCGCCGTTTTTCCCGCGTTCCGCACGCCGTTGCCGGAGGGTGGAACCGCAACCCCTCCGGCCCTGGCCGCGAAGCGAACCTACCGTCTCGATCCCAATGATCTGGGCATCGAATCCATCTCGTTTGAGTTCACTGCGGACCGCTGCCGGTTCACGGCGGATGCCGAGTCGATCCCCTGCGGGTTTGGAACTTGGCTCCGGAGCGAGGCATCTGTTCCGGCCGCCCCGCCGCGGCTGATTTCGGGGGGTCGACCGCCTGGAACGCCGAAATCGAAGATCGCGGCGGCGGCGGCTTGGGCGGAAGACCGGACCCTGACCATGACCTGGCGCTACTACGAGACTCCGCACCGGGACACCGTGACTTGTGTGTTTGACGAAACCGAAGGCACCGTCGCCCTGACGTTTCTCAACAGCATCGCGGCCATGAACCCGTCCGCCAAAGATTCGCGGCGGCCGCTTCTGGGGAAATTGACGGCTTGAGAACGGGCCTTGCCTTGCGTCCCCCGGGTTTCGGGCGTTTGGTGCAGTCCCATGCCGTTTTCCTCTCTCATTGAGCCTGGCCGTTGGGCCGCCGTGGAATTGGGCGCGTCTGATTTGGAGCGCTACGCCCGTCATCTCACGATTCCCGAGCTTGGTCTGGAGGGGCAACGCAAGCTGCGTGCGGCCTCGGTGCTTTGCATCGGGCTGGGTGGGTTGGGCAGCCCGGCGACGATGTATCTGGCCGCGGCGGGGATCGGGAAACTGGGTCTGGTGGAGTTTGATCGGGTGGATCGCTCCAACTTGCAGCGGCAGATCCTGCACGGGGAAAACGATTTGGGTCGCTCGAAGCTGGATTCGGCGGTGGAGACGTTGCGGGAGATCAATCCCGGGGTGGAGATCGTGCGGCACGAGACGCGGCTTGGCAGCGCCAATGCGATGGAGATCGCTCGTCCGTATGATGTGATCCTGGATGGGACGGACAATTTCGCGACGCGCTATCTGAGCAACGACCTGGCGGTGCTTTTGGGCAAGCCGAACGTCTACGGTTCGATTTTTCGGTTCGAGGGACAATGCTCGGTGTTCGCGCCGCAGTGGGGAGGGCCGTGTTACCGATGCCTTTTCCCCGTTCCGCCTGATCCGGGGATGGTGCCGAGCTGTGCCGAGGGAGGTGTTCTGGGGGTGTTGCCAGGGATTGTGGGCACGTTGCAAGCGCTGGAGGCGATTAAGTTGATTCTGGGAATTGGCGAGCCGTTGGTGGGTCGGCTGGTGCACTTCGACGCGCTCGGTTTCCATTTTCGGGAGATCAAGCTCCGCCGAGATCCGCAATGCCCGGTGTGTGGAGAAAATCCCTCGATTTGCGAGTTGTTGGACTACGAACAGTTTTGCGGAGCCGGGCGCGATGTGTCGGGGGACGGGGACGGCGAAATGGAGGTTCGGGAGCTGCAGGCGCGCCTGGCGGCCGGGGACCTCCACCTCATCGATGTGCGGGAACCGTTCGAAGTGGAACTGTGCCGCATTCCGGGTTCGGTCCCGATTCCGTTGGGAGAATTGTCGGAGCGGATGAGGGAGGTGCCCCTGGACCGGGACGTGGCGATTCATTGCAAATCCGGACGGCGGAGCGCCCAGGCCGTGCAGATGTTGAAAGAGGCTGGTTGGAAACGGGTGCGCAACGTGAAGGGCGGCATTCTGGCGTGGGCGGAGGTGGATCCGTCGGTGAAGCCGTATTGAGCGAAAGGAAGAGGATGGGACGGAGAGTTTGGCACATGGCGGCGGTTTGCGCGCTGGTTGCGACGGTCGCGGCCGCGGAACCGGAGCCGCTGATCCTGGCGCATTGCATGCCCTGGTATGGCACGCGCGAGGGGAGCGGTCAGTGGGGATGGCATTGGACCATGGATCACTTCGATCCGGAGGAGATTCTTTGGGAGGGGAAGCGGGAAGCGGCTTCGCATGACTACCCGCTCATCGGGTTGTATGATTCCGGGGATCCCGATGCCCTGGAGTGTCAGGTCCTGCAGATGAAGTTTGCCGGCCTGGACGGGGTGATCATCGATTGGTATGGCACCGGGGCCTATCACGATTACGCGCGCAATCATGAAAATGCCCGGCGGATGGTGGACCAAATCAGGAGGGCGGGGATGCGGTTTGCCATCTGTTATGAGGATCAGGCGCTCGGACAGATGGTGCGTGGCAAGGCCCTGTCGGAAGCCGGGGCGGTGAACCAGGCGAAGCAAGACCTGCAATGGGCCCAGGAAAACTGGTTCAAGGATTCGGCTTACGTGCGTCTGGACGAGCGGCCGCTCCTGCTCGTTTTCGGCCCGCAGCATCTCGGGGCGGAGGCTTGGCGCGAGGTTCGGTCCGCTCTTTCCCCGGAGCCGTTGCTGCACGGGTTGCCGCACCTCTCCCAACGCACCGGGATGGATGGCGCATTTGCGTGGGTGCCGGTTTCCGGGGGCAAGACCGTGCCGCCCGAGACGTGGCGCAAGGAGCTGGACCCGGCCGAGGCGGGATACCGGAGCGCCGTGGCCGTCGTGTTTCCCGGGTTCAATGACATCTACAAGCGGGCCGGTCTGCATGAGAGTTATGGCCGGATCGATGATCGGGAGGGGGCCACCTTCACCGAGACCCTGGGGCGCGCCCTGAAGGGAAATTCTCGGGTGGTTCAGGTTGCGACCTGGAATGATTATGGTGAGGGGACGGTGATCGAGCCAGCCTGGAACAACGGTTACCGATTTGTGGAGGCACTGCAGAAAAGCCGACCGGGCGGGCGTTTTGCGCCGTCGGATTTGCGGTTGCCTGCGGAGCTCTATCAGTTGCGCAAGCGCTCCGGCCCGAAAGCGGATTTGGATCGGGCCGCAGAGTTGTTGTTCGCGGGGAAACCGGGCGAGGCCGTCCGCCTCCTGGCAACGGTGCGCCGCAAGCTGGAGGAGGGACCGGCCGTTTTTGCGGAGACGCCGGACCGGTCTGACGCCGAATACCGGCTCAAGACGGAGATCGAGTATCGTGAGGGTGAGCCGCGTTGTCGGCTGGACGTTTATTTTCCGGCGCGGCGTCAGGGCTTTCCCACGGTGGTCTGGTTTCATGGAGGTGGATTGAGCAAGGGAAACCGTTCGGTGCCGATCCCGTTGCGCCGGCAGGGAGTGGCGGTGGTGGCGGTGAATTACCGGTTGGTTCCGGAGCATGCTTCCCCGGCTTTTCTGGAGGACGCGGCGGCGGCGGTGGCCTGGACGTTCGGGCAGATCGGGGACCTTGGTGGTTCTGTGGACAAGATCTTTGTCAGTGGACACTCCGCCGGAGCCTATCTTTCCGCCATGATCGGGCTCGACCGGAAATGGCTCGGTGCGCACGGGATCGATGCCAACCGGATTGCCGGTCTGGTTCCGTTGAGTCCGCAGGCGATCACCCATTTCGCGGTCCGCAAGGAAAATGGGATTGGGCAGAATCAGCCGGTGGTGGATGCGTTGGCACCGCTTTTTCATGTGCGTGGCGACGCTCCGCCGATCCTGTTGGTGACGGGTGATCGTGAGCTGGAATTGGCCGGTCGTTATGAGGAGAACGCCTACCTTTGGCGCATGCTCAAACTCAATGGGCACCGGGACGTCGTCCTCAGGGAGTTGCAAGGGTTCGACCACGGAAAGATGGCGGAACCGGCCCTGCCCTTGCTCTTGGAATTCGTGCGCAAACGGGCGGGTTCCTCAGACTGATCCGGAGGGAGGCTGGTCAGGAGGTCCTTTCATCTTGGCGCCATTGGTAGAGGAGCAGGACGCCGGCCAGGGCGAGGAGGACGCCATTCTCAAAGAGGTGCAACGGATAGTTTGTGGCGTTGCCGCTGCGCTCGCCGAAGCAACCGCAACTGATGTCCAGACCGCGGGCCCAAGCGGTGGTGATGGCGACCATGAAAACGAGGGTCATTCCGGCCAGCAGGACCAGGCTGCCCCGATAGAGCAGACCTGTGAGGATGCCCAGCGCGGCCAGAATTTCCAGCCAGGGCAGGCTCAGCGCCAATCCGGCGGGAACCGGGTCCGCCATCAGTTGGTAGTTTCGGATATCCTCGGCGAAGCGGATCGGATCCTTCACTTTGAGCAGGCCTGCGGCGAGGAAGACAGTGGCGAGGAGAATCCGCATGGCCCAGCGCAACCCGGTTTCCAGACGGCGGCGCCGTGAGGATTTGATGGGCCGCGTCAGGACCGCGTCCACCGCGTCTGGCAACTCAATCGCTTCGCTCGGTTTGTCAGGGTGCATGGTCGTCGCTGCAGGCCACGGCGTTGGCTGCGGCATAGTGATCGGTGTGGGTCAGGCTGATGAGGATGCGGACGATGCCGACGCGGTCGGCATAGGCTTTTCCGTTGCCGCCGAGAATCACGTAGGGCTCGCCACTCTCCTTGCGCAGGATTTCCATGTCCGTCCAGTGGAGATTTTTGCCGATGCCCGTTCCGAAGGCTTTGGCGATGGCTTCCTTGGCGGCGAACCGGGCGGCATAATGGGGAGCGGGAAACTTCATCGCATCGCAATACGAACGTTCTCGCGGGGTGAAAACGCGGTTGAGGAAGGCATCGCCAAGTCGTTCAATGGACTGACGGATGCGCGCGTTCTCGACGACATCGACACCGATTCCGTGGATGTTCATGGGGAGACCCGGCAGGAAGACAGAGCGGAGAGCATGGCGGCCACGGAGGCGCGCAGGCCGGTGAAGATGGCCTCTGAAACGAGGTGGTGACCCACGTTGAGTTCGTGGAGATGGGGGATGGTCAGGAGCCGCGGAAGGTTGGTCATGTTGATGCCGTGACCCGCGTTCACCTTCAGTCCGGCCTGGTGGGCGCTTTCGGCCGTTTGGATGAGGCGCTGCAATTCGTTCTCGCAGCCTTCCGGACAGCCGTTGGCAAAGGCGCCGGTGTGGAGTTCGATCATGTCGGCTCCGAGACGTGCCGCGGCGGTTACCTGGTCCGGCAACGGATCGATGAAGAGGCTCACGAGGGTGCCGTTGTCCCGGAGGCGGCGGATGGTGGGGGCGAGGTCACGGGCGTGCGCCACGGCGTCGAGCCCGCCCTCGGTGGTGACTTCGCGGCGATGTTCGGGCACCAAACAAACGTAGTCCGGCCGGATCTGGAGGGCGATCTCGAGGATGGCCGGGGTGTTTCCCATCTCCAGGTTCAGAGGGATCCGCAGATGTTCCCGCAATTCATAAACATCGCGGTCCTGGATATGGCGGCGATCTTCCCGGAGATGCACCGTGATCGAATCCGCACCGGCGGCTTCGCATTCCCGGGCGGCGCGCAGCAGGAGTGGCTCCGCGTTGGGCACGCGGGGGTCCGGGGCGTAACGGGCCTGCCGCAGGGTGGCCACGTGATCGATGTTGACGCCAAGTTTCGGGGTGCGGGACATGGTCGGCGCGGGGCAGGGAAAGGAAAGGGGAGCAGGGGGATGGGGAAAGTCAACGCGGCAATGGGGAGCAGAGAAGGGACCGTGTTTTTCCGGTCATCCGCCGCGTCAGGGTCGGGCCTTGGATCAAATGTAACTTTCTGGGAGGGCTTCCAATTCCGGGTCCGGGATGAGGCGGCGGATGCGGAACACGATGAAGAAATAGACCACCGCCACGAGGGTGACAGCCGCCGCGGCCACGGAGAGACCGGTCAGGATCACCATGGGCAGTTTCGTGTAGAAGAGAAACCCGCAGAGATGGGCGACGATGGTGGTGACGAAAAGAATCAGCCCGGCCCTGACGCCGTAATCGCAATCCGGGCACTCGATGTTGTGCAGCCGGTGACCGGCGTCGTCGGTGGCCTGGGCGCTTTGGAAAAAGGATTCGAACGAGGCCGCCAGCTTGCGGATGGTCACGTGGAGCCACCAGATGCCGAAGAAAGGCACGCAAATGAGCCAGACCTGGCCGAGCCCCATTTTGCGGTGTTCCTCCGGGATCCGGAAGAAAGTCATGGTGAAGAGGAAGGAGACCAGGGCGCCGCCAGCGGAGAGAATGGCGACGAGCATGATGGCGGCCACGGCGAGGATCCCGACCACGCTCGGCGAGGTGGCCATGATCTGGGCGATGTCATCATGGTAGGTGTCTCCGTTCATGGCTAGCGGGAGGAGACGTAATCGAGAACGTGAACCTGATCGAGCAGCGGTTTTACCAGATCGACGAAGGCGGTGTGCGCCGGGTGCGGAAGATAGGTCTGGAGGCCGGATTTGTCCTGAAACGTCACCAGAAAACAGTGGGTGTAGCCCTGGGCCAGCTCCACTTCGACGGTTTGCGAAGTGCCCCATTCGAAATCGATGATGGCGTCAATCTGCGACGGCAATTTGCGGAACTCTGATTCGACTTTGGCGATCTGGTCCGGGGTGGTGCCGTCCTTGAACTTGAACAGGACGACGTGCCGGAACCGGCCGATGGAATCAGCCGCCGAAAGATTGGGGAGAGCCGTGAGCATCGCGAGGCCGAGGAGAGCGAGGAAAGGTTTCATCAATGGGCAGATTCCCTGCGCAGTCAGCGGGTGTCCATCGAAAATCGGAGGAGCTCAAAGTTTTTCGTGCGAAGCGGGAACTCACGGCCGAGGGTGACCGAGCCCGACTCATGATGGACCACGACTCGCTTTGGAATCGATACCGGGAGCAATTGATCCGTTGCCGTGAGGGGCAGTTGGATCTTTGGCTCGATGTCAGCCGGATGCATTTGTCCGCCGGATGGTTGGAATCCATGGAGCCGCTCTGTCAGCGCGCCTTTGGGGATTTGGCCAGGCTCGAGGCGGGGGAGAAAGTGAATGCGGACGAGGACCGCATGGTGGGGCATTACTGGCTGCGCAATCCCGACTTGGCGCCGACCCCCGAGTTGCGGGAAGAGATCGTGGAGGGATGGGAGGCCGCCAAGGCCTTTGCCGCGAAGATTCACCGGGGCCAGGTGGTGCCCCCTCACGCGGAACGTTTCCGGCGGTTGCTCTGTGTCGGGATCGGCGGATCTGCGCTGGGCCCCCAACTGGTCGGAGATGCGTTGGCCACCCAGCCTCCCCTGCAGACCTGGTTTCTGGACAACACGGACCCGGACGGGATCGACCGCGTGCTGCGTCAGATCGGCCTGCAAGGTCTGGCCGAGACGCTGGTGGTGGTCACTTCCAAGTCGGGAGGCACCCCGGAGACCCGCAACGGCATGCTCGAGGTGCGCGCGGCCTACGAGGCTGCCGGTTTGGAATTTGCCCGGCACGCCGTCGCCATCACCGGACCGGGCAGCCAGTTGGACAAAGCTGCGGCCGCGGAAGGCTGGATCGCGCGGTTCCCGATGGCGGATTGGGTGGGCGGCCGGACCAGTGTGATGAGCGTGGTCGGATTGGTGCCGGCGGCGTTGCAGGGCGTGGATGTGGATGCCTTTTTGGCCGGAGCGTGCGCCATGGACCGTCGCACCCGGCGCGCGGAGACGGGCTTGAACCCGGCGATGATGTTGGCCTTGATGTGGCATTATGCCGGCAAGGGACGAGGGGAAAAGGACATGGTGGTCCTCCCCTACAAGGACCGCCTCGTCCTTTTCAGCAAGTATCTCCAGCAACTCGTGATGGAGTCCCTCGGCAAGGAGTTCGAGATCGGCAATGAGAAGCGGGTTTGCCAGGGGTTGGCGGTTTATGGAAACAAAGGATCCACCGATCAGCACGCCTATGTGCAGCAGTTGCGCGATGGCGTGAACAACTTTTTTGCGGTGTTCATCGAGGTTCGTCAGGATCGGGACGGGGCCTCCCTGGTGGTGGACGAGGCCAATGGCGCCACGTCCGGCGACTATCTTCAGGGTTTCCTCCGCGGCACCCGGGCGGCCTTGGCGGAGAATGGTCGGCAATCCATCACCCTCTCCGTGCCGGTGGTGGACGCGTTTCATCTCGGGGCCTTGATCGCCTTGTTTGAGCGGGCGGTGACCTTTTACGCTTTCCTGGTGAACATCAACGCCTATCATCAGCCCGGAGTCGAAGCCGGAAAGAAGGCCGCCGGGGCCTTTCTGAGTCTGATGGATCAGGTGCGCCGTCATCTGAAGGCGCACCCCGGAGAGCCGGTTTCCGCCGAGGCCGTGGCCGCCCGGTTGGGGGCGGATCCCGAGAACGTGCACCACATCCTGGTGCACCTCGCTTGCAACGGCGCGATTTGGATGACGGTTGGAGATGATCCCGGAGCCGACCGATTCACTGCGGCCGGCTGAACCCTGGATTTCTTTTGGATTTTTGCTTTGCCGTTCGGAAATCCAAGTAGGTTGAGGGGATGAGTTCCTCCCACCCACTCTTCGGCACGGACGGCATCCGGGGAGTCGCCAATGCCGGACCGTTGACGCCGGAAGCGGCGGTGCGGCTCGGTCAGGTGGCCGCCGTCGAATTGAGTCGGCTTCGGGGCAGTCAGGCGGACTGGCCGATCTGTGTCGTGGGGCGGGACACGCGCCTCAGCGGGACCATGCTGGAGGCGGCCGTGGCCGCCGGGTTGGCCTCTGCAGGCGTGGATGTCCGCCTGGCCGGAGTGATTCCCACTCCGGCGGTGGCGTATCTGACGACCAAGCTGGGCGCGGCGTTTGGCGTTGTCATTTCCGCCTCCCACAACCCCTACGAAGACAACGGCATCAAGTTTTTCGGGAGCGATGGCTACAAGCTCGACTTTGCCACGGAGTTGGCGATGGAGCAGGCCTTCCTGAGCGGCAGCGAAGTGGAGCGGGTCAAGGCGGGAAAGCTCGGGCGGATCGATGCCTTGGAGGGGGCCGAGGACCTTTACGTGGAGCGGGTGTTGGGCACTTTGGGAACCGATGCCCCGTTCCTCAAGGGAATGAAAATTGCCTTGGATTGTGCGCACGGGGCCTCGGTGCGGACCAGTCCCCATGTCTTGACGCATCTCGGGGCGGACTTGGTGGTGGACTTCAATTCGCCGACGGGTCGCAACATCAATGCGGAGTGTGGTGCCACGCATCCGGAAGCCATCGCTCGGTTGGTTTTGGCCAGCGGGGCCGTGGCCGGAGTTTCTCATGATGGCGATGCCGATCGCGTTATCCTCTGCGACGAGACCGGCTCCGCGTTGGACGGGGACGAGATTTTGGCCATCGCCGCGACGTTTTTGGCGAAGCGCAAGCGGTTGTCCCGGAACTCCATCGTGGCGACGGTGATGTCGAACTTTGGACTGAACGATGCGATCCGCGGGCTCGGAGGCGAGGTGGTGCGGTGCGGGGTGGGGGATCGGCAGGTGATCGACAAGATGCGGCAGTGTGGTCTCAACCTGGGCGGCGAGCAGAGCGGACACCTGATTTTTCACGACCACACGACGACCGGGGATGGGATCATCGCGGCGGTGCAGATTCTGGAGATGATGGTGGCGGAAGGCAAACCGCTCAGTGAACTGCGCCGCTGCCTGCGGAAGTATCCCCAGGTGCGGCTGGATCTCGGCGTGCGAGCGAAGCCTCCCCTGACCGAGCTGCCCGACGTCAATCGGCTGCTTGCCGAGACCGAAGCCGCCCTTGGCGAACGCGGCCGGGTCTTGCTTCGTTATTCTGGAACTGAGCCGAAAATCCGTCTCCTTTTGGAAGGACCGGACGAAACATTCCTCCAAACACAGGGTCAAACCATCGTGGCGGCCCTCCAAGAACAGATTGGTTTATGAATCTTTTTATCACCGGGACCGACACCGATGTCGGCAAGACGTATGTGACCACCTTGATTGTTCGTGCCCTGGCTCAGCGGGGAGATCGGGTGATGCCGTTCAAACCAATCGCCTGCGGAACGAGAGAAGATGCGATGCAGCTTCTGAAGGCGTCCGGGCGCGGAGACCTCACCGTGGACGATGTCAATCCGGTTTGGTTCAAGTCCAGGGCGGCACCGTTTGCCGCTTCCATGATCGAGGGCGGAAGCGTCGATGTCGTCCGGTTGGCGGAGCGGGCCAAAGCCCTGGCCACGCAGAACGATCACCTCATCGTCGAGGGAGCGGGGGGCTGGGAGGTTCCGGTCACCGCGGACCAGGCGATGTCCGATTTTGCCGCCTTGCTTGGCTATCCGGTGTTGGTGGTGGTCGACAACAAACTCGGGGCCTTGAATCACACGATCCTGACGGTTCGTCAGGTGGAGGCGTTTGATTTGAAGGTGGCGGGGCTGGTGCTGAACCACGTGCGGCCGGAACGCGATGCCGCTTCCATCAGCAATCGGGTGGTGTTGGAACAGTTCCTGGGCTGCCCGATCGTGGCGGAGTTGCATTTCGAGGAGGAGAGCATCGACCTCGCCCCGGTGGAAGAGGCGGTCCGGCTCGTCTCTAAGCTTTGACCGCCTTGACTGGGGCGGGCACCGGCTTTGGGGCCGGTGATGCCGCCGCGGGTTTTGGGGGCGGCGCTGGAGAATCGAGCCGTTCGACGGTCACCTTGACCTCGAGCATGCTGGAGCCGCTGCCGAAGTAGGTGCCCGACACCGGGGTGACGTCCCGGTAGTCGCGGCCTACGGCGATGGCGACGTAGGTGTCATCGATGACCTTGTTGTTGGTCGGATCGAGGCCGATCCAGCCATGGCCCGGGATGAAGACCTCGACCCAGGCATGAGAGGCCTCGGAGCCGCGCAGGGAATGATGGCGGGTGGCATCGAAGAAATAGCCGCTGACGTAGCGGCAGGGAATGCCGAGGCAGCGGCAGAGAGCGACCATGGCATGGGCGAAGTCCTGGCAAACGCCGCAGCGGCGGGAAATGACTTCGTTGGCATGGGTGCTGACCGTGGTGGAGCCGTAACGGTATTCAAAGTTGCGGAAGATGTATTCCATGATGGCGTAGGCGGTCTGGAAGACATCGGTGGAGAAGTCCTGAATATCGAGGGCGAGGCGCCAATGTTCTGGATTGATCTCCACATAGCGGCTGTCCTGGAGAAAGGGGAAACACTCCTCGTCACCCTTCAGACTGCGGAGGCCGGAGTGGGGAAACCCGTAGGGAAGCGCCTGGAAATCGACCTTGCAAGCGGTGGTGACCGTGCACCGGCTGTCGATGATCAAGCGCTCGTGTTTCTCCGGGATCTCAAAATGATGAACGGTGTTCTGATGAAGATCTTCGTAGCTGGTTAGGCGAACCGCCGGGACCACGGAGATGATTGCACTCTCGCAGGTCTGCCAACGGGTTTGCAACGGTTTGAGGTGCAGCTCGTTGAGGCTATCCCAAACCGGAGAAAAGTAACGATATTCGGTGCGGTGGTGTACGCGGAGGCGCATGCCCGTGCGGGGTTCGGTGGGCGGGTGGCGGATGAGACCTACTGTTGTTGGTTGTATTGCCACATGTGCTGGGTGCCGTCCGCGCGGGTCACGTTGCGCAAGGCGGATGGCAAGAGCACATACGTTTCGTAGAGCCGTTGGCCGATGTCATTTAGATGTTGTTGCAGCTCATCGATGTAGACATGCAGGCCACGGCCGAAAACTTCATCGACTCCGGAAAAATTGATCCGAGCCAGCAGACTGCCCGTGAGGCGCTCCGCCTCGTTGGAGAAGGTGCCGGCGGGAACGCCCGAAACCGCGTGGAGGGCGTTGTCGACCTGGCGCAGGCAGGAGCGCACGGAGCGGGGGAACGCCTGGGAGAAGAGCAGGAACGCCGCCACGTTCTGCAGGGTCGCCTCGCCCCGGAACTCGGCTCGGAAGGCCGAAAACGCGGAGCAACTGGAGAGGACGGTGGAACAATGATAGCGGTCCGGTTCGTGCCAGAAGGTCAGGATGTCCAGGATCCGGCTGGTTTTGTCGGCCCGTTCCAGGAACTTGCCGATTTGCATGAATTGCCAACCCTCATCATGGACGACGGTGGCATCGGTCAGGCCCTGGAAAAGCAGCGAGAAATCGATGATGCGGTTGTAGAACTCCGGCGCGTCCGATGCCCAGAGGGCTTCTGCTTCCGAGCTTTGCAGGAGCAGGTGCACGGCGTTCAGTTCGAGCCACATCTCCTCGGAAATCTGGTCGCGCACCATCCGGGCGTTTTCCCGGGCGTTGGCGATGCACTGCCGAATGGAATCCGGGTAGCGATTCTCCAGAGTGATGAAGCGGCCCGCATCCGGCGGTGGCTCGGAATCCTCGAGGATGGCGTCGTAGGCGGCATCGGCACAGGTGGCCTGAAGCACGGGGCGCCACGCTTCGGTCGGGTTGGATTGACCCTGCCGATGGGAATCGAGCAAGTGTTCACGATTGACATCGACGAGGCGGGCCAAGTTTTCGGCCCGTTCAATGTAGCGACTTAGCCAGAAGAGGCTTTCGGCAACGCGGGAAAGCATGGAAGCGTGTTATTGATAGAGAACCCAGGTATCCTTGCTGCCGCCTCCCTGAGAGGAATTGACCACAAGGGATCCCTTGCGCAGGGCCACCCGGGTCAAACCTCCGGGGATGATGCGGACATCTTCCCCGTAGAGAACGAACGGGCGCAGATCGACATGGCGGCCTTCGATGGTGTCCCCGCAAACGGTGGGGTGGCGGGAGAGTGAGATGACCGGTTGACCAATGTAGTTTCTCGGATTCGCCTTGATCTTGGCGGCGAAGATCGAGCGCTCCTCCGCAGTCGAGGACGGGCCCATCAGCATGCCGTAACCTCCGGATTCATTCGCTGCCTTGATCACCAGACTCTCAAGATTTTCCAACATGTATTTCTGGTCGTCCGGCTTCCACCCAAGATAGGTGCGCACATTGTCGAGGATCGGATCCTGGTCCAGATAATAGCGGATGATCTCGGGCACATAACAGTAGGTCACCTTGTCGTCCGCCACACCGGTGCCCACCGCGTTTGCCAGGGCTACGTTTCCGCGCAGATAGGCGTCGATCAGACCCGGCACGCCAAGCACGGAGTCCGGCCGGAAAACCTTGGGGTCGATGAAGTCGTCATCGATGCGCCGATAAATCACATCCACCTGCACCAAGCCACGAATGGTGCGCATGTAGACATAACCGTCGATCGCGACCAAGTCCCGGCCCTCCACGATCTGGATTCCCATTTGCCGGGCCAGAAAGGTGTGCTCGAAATAGGCGCTGTTGTAGACACCCGGCGTCAGCAGCACGCAGACAGGGGTTTGTGATTGGCGTGGCGAGAGGTGCTGAATGGTTTTCAGCAGAAGTTCCGGGTAGGCATCCACCGGGCGAACGTTCATTCCGCTGTAGAGGCGGGGGAAGGCCCGCTTCATCGCCTCCCGGTTCTCCAGAAGATAGGAGACTCCCGAGGGGCACCGGCCGTTGTCTTCCAGCACCAGATAGTTTCCGTCCCGATCCCGGATCAGGTCCGTTCCGCAGACATGAATGTAAATATCACGCGGCACATTGACGTTTTGCATTTCCGGACGGTAATGCGCCGCCGTTTCCACGATATCTCTGGGGACCACACCGTCCTTGAGGATTCGTTGCTCGTGATAAATATCATGCAGGAAAAGATTGAGGGCGATGATCCGCTGGGTCAGTCCATCCTGCACCACCCGCCATTCCCGGTCCGGAATCACCCGGGGAATCAGGTCGAAAGGAAAGATTCGCTCGGTGCCGTCCTTGTCACCGTAAACCGTGAAGGTGATGCCGTTCTTTAGAAAGGTGTCATCGATGCGCTGCTGACGCTCTTGAAACTGCTCCTTCTCGAGGCTTTGAAATCGTTGGTAAAGCGGGTGGTAGTGTGGGAAAACGTCGCCATCGTCGGAGGCGAACATTTCGTCGAAGAAATCTCCCTTCTCGTAGTCTTGGAATAGCATTGGGTTTGCCTCTTAGAAGCATCTGTCGTGCCAAAAGTAAAAAAGAAACCGGCATTCGCCCTCAGGCAAATGCCGGTTTCATCGTGCAATTCACAAGAGCGTTTCCCCGGGACGGAGCCGGGTCGCGCGGAGGATGCGATCCAGGGTTCAGCTGGCGACCGCAACCTTCTTGCTCTTGGCGGAGCCGCGAGTGGCCTTCTTGCGGGCCTTGATGGCCATCTCGAGGGCCTTCTCCTTGCCGTAACGGCCGATCGAGAACTTGGCGGTGCGGCGCTTGCCATTCTCGTCCGCCCAGGCGGCCTGCCAGTATTGATATTCCTTGTTTTCGCCCACTTTGCTCACCACGTGCGTGACACCAGTCACACCGGACTGAAGAGCCTTGCGCTTTTTGCGGGCGGCCATCTCTTGCTTCGCCTTCGGCATCTGGGCGAGAAGTTCATCGCGATAGGCCTTGGCCAGCTTGAGGGCCTTGGCCTTGCCTCCGCTGGACTTGTCCGGGAAGTACTTCTGGTGGGTCGTGCCGCGGTGGGTGATCCGGACATAATACCCGTGGTTTTTCTTCTCAGGTTGGTCAATACGGGTGATCCCGTAGTTGGCTCGTGGTGCTACCATGCTCATCGTTTTATGCTTTTGTTGGTTTGTTTAGTGGGGCGCTATACGCATGGCAATTATAGAATGCGCCCAGACTACTGCAACTAAAATATTTAATTTATGTTAATTATTTAGATTTTTCAGATTCTCCCAGCTTCCCAAAACCTAGCCCAATGTCTGGAAACGTCCTGCCACGCCAAGGTGTCGATCGAGTAGGACGCCCCTCTCTCAACCAGCATTCACATTGGCTTGCCGGATTGCTTCATAGAGCACGATCCCAACGGCTGTCGCCAAGTTCAGGCTGCGGGTCGTTTGCGCCAACATGGGGATTGTCAGGCATTGGTCCGGATGTGCCTGCAACAGGCTCTCGGGAAGTCCGCGGGTTTCCCTGCCAAAGAACAGATAATCCCCGGGTTGATAAGTTTGGTCCCAGTAAGGGCGGGTCGCTTTGGTTGTCAGGAAAAATTGGCGGGGCTGGCCGATCGCTGCAAAGAGGGTGTTGAGGCAGGGCCACACCCGCACATCCACATCGGTCCAGTAATCGAGGCCGGCCCGTTTCAAGGAGCGATCATCTATGGAAAATCCGAGAGGTTCTACCAGGTGCAAGACGGAGCCGGTGGCCAGACAGAGGCGGGCGATGTTGCCTGTGTTGGGCGGGATCTCGGGTTCGACCAGGACGACGTGGAACATCTCAAGACAAAAAAACCGGCGAGGGGACTCCTGCCGGTTCTTTGAAGGGTTGGAAAAGGAACGGAGGAGATCCGAACCGGAGAACTGGATTCAGTTCGCGCCAGCGGCGAGCGGATCGATGTTCACGCGTCGGCCGTTGCGATCGAAGCGGACATTGCCATCGACGAGGGCAAAGAGGGTGTAATCGCGTCCGCATCCGACATTTTTGCCGGGCTGCCACTTGGTGCCGCACTGGCGGATGATGATGGAGCCCGCGAGGACGCTTTCGCCGCCGAACCGTTTGACTCCGAGACGCTTGCTGCGGGAGTCGCGACCGTTCTTGACACTACCTTGACCTTTCTTGTGAGCCATGACCTAGAGGTTGGATGAGGTGAGGACTGGGAGAGAGACGTCTCAGATTCCTTTGATGGAGACGCGGGTGACGGGTTGCCGATGTCCCTTGGTTTTGTGGAAGCCTTTGCGGCGCTTGAACTTGAAGGCGGTCACCTTGGGTGAGCGGCGTTGCTCGATGACTTCAGCGGTGACGGCGGCACCGGCGACGTTGGGGGACCCGATGGTGGTGGAACCGTCACGGGACACCAGGAGAACGTGTTCGAACTTCACGGTATCGCCTTTCTGGGCGTCGAGCTTTTCGACATCGACCAAGTCACCCTCGCTGACTCGAAACTGCTTGCCGCCGACTTTGATAATTGCGTATGCCATGATGACCTCCCCTGGAAGACTGGGGCGGTGAGTATTTCACAGCTTCCGGGATTCAGCAAGTGAAAATGGCGGATTGGCCATTTTGAAACGTGCCTCTCAGGAAATAAGTCCCTGAGGATTTCCCCAGACTCTCAATTCCTGTTGAAAAGCCGACCCGGTTTGCGGTCGCCACCGGACGAGCCCGGTTTGGGCGCCGGCTCCGGAGCGGGCTCAGGTTCTTTTTTGCGGAACAGGCCACGGAGTCCGTCTCGGCCTTCGGTTGCGCGCTCTTCGTTCGGTTTGGACTCTTGTTTGTCGCGGCCGCGCTTGTAGCCGAGGATCCCGTGTTGTTCCAGGTTGGAGACGAGGCTCTCCAGGTTGGTGCGCATCTCGCTGCTGGTGAGAAGGGCCGGGACGGGTCCGTTCCCGTTGGTGACCTGGTCCGCCGCGTGGTGGATCTCCTTGATGGTGGAACGCAGATCCTGCAAAGTGGGTTCGAGCTCGGCGATGGCTTTGTCCGCCCTTTCAAACGGTTGCGAGGCCGTGGCCACGGTCTTTCGGCTGTCTTCGATGAGGCCGGTAAGCTTGTCCGAAGCGGTTTGGAGATTCGTGGCGGTCTCGCCGATGCTGGTCACCGCCTTGTCAAAGCTGGCGAGGTTTTCCTCGCTCATAACCCGCTGATCGAGTTTTTCGGAGATGCTGATGAAGTTGATGATGACTTTGCGGACGTCTTCGATTGCCACATCCAGTTCGGCCAGAAGGACTTCCACGTTGTCGGCGATTCGTTTGCCCTGTTCCGGGAGTTGGTCGAGGACGTTCTCTGTGCCGCGCAGAACCTCGCCTTCGCGCCCGATGACTTCGCCCGAGATTTTTTCCGGCGGCGTCACGCTGATGTAGTTGTCCCCCATCAGCCCGCTGGTCGCCACCCGGAACTTGGACCCGGCGGGGAGTTTGTAACGGTCAAAGATGCGGAGTTCGACGCGGCTGCCTTGGAAGGTTTGTTGGTCGAGTTCGGTGCTTTTCACGTAGCCGATGCGGGCTCCGGAGAACATGACGTTGCCTCCGGGGATGATGCCGGAGGCGTCCCGGAGCACCAGGAACACGGGGTAATCTTTTTCCAGGCGGTCGCTGAATTTGCCGAATTGCCAGATGAGGGCTCCCATGATGATGGAGCCGACGACGACGAAAAGCCCGACCAGCAGTTCGGTGCGCTCTTTGCGAATGACGGTGGCGTCGGACATGGATGTGGGGTGCGGCAACTTACTCAGAAGCGTGCTCAGGTCGAGAACGACCTTGGATGAAGTCTTGGATGATCGGATCCGGATTCGCTTTCAGGGCGTCGGGGGTTCCCAAAAAGTAAACATTGCCGTCCCGGTAGTAGGCGATGCGGTCGCCGATTTGGTAAGCGCTCTTCATGTCGTGCGTGACCACGATGGAGGTGACGTGGTATTTTTCCTGGAGACGGCGGATCAAGAGGTTGATGCTGTCCGTGATGACCGGATCCAGCCCGGACTGGGGTTCGTCGTAGAGGATGATGTCGGGACGGCTGACAATCGCCCTGGCCAGGGCGACCCGTTTGCGCATTCCCCCGCTGAGGTTTGACGGGAATTTGGCCATGTGGGCCTCCAGATCGACGTCGTGAAGGGCCGCGCGCACCCGTTCGAAGATTTCCTGGCGGTTCTTCATGCCCTGTTCGAACAGGGGGAAAGCGACGTTTTCGGCGACGTTGAAGGAATCGAAGAGCGCGCCTTCCTGGAAGAGCATGCCGATTTTGCGGCGGATTCGGCTGAGTTTGCGTTCGGGAAGGCCGCAGAGTTCTTCGCCATCGATCCGGATGCTGCCGGAGTCGGCCGCCACCAGACCGAGCACGTGCTTGAGCAGAACGCTCTTGCCGCCGCCGCTCCGGCCGATGATGACCAGGGTTTCGCCCCGCCGCACGTTGAGGGTGAGACCGCGGAGGACGGGCTGGGTTCCGAAGGATTTGTGGAGGTCCTTGACTTCCAAAACCCATTGGTCCCGTCCGGACGGTGGTGAGGATTGGCCGTTGCGAAGGTCCATCATGGGCCGGGATCGGTCAGATTGGGAAGAAGTAGTTGAGCAGGATGCTCAGAAAGAAGTTGGAGATGAGCACGGAAAGGGAAGAGGTCACCACCGCCTGGGTGGTGCGACGGCCCACATCGACGGCTCCGTGGCGGACGAGGAGGCCGTTCATGCACGAGATCAGCACGATGAGAATGGCAAAGACCACGCCCTTGATCATTCCGATGCCCACATCGTCCAAATCCGTGAACAGTTTCAGGTTCTTGGTGTAAGCCGCTTCGTCCACCCCGAACCCCTTGACCGTGACCAAGTAGGAGCCGAGGATCCCGAAGCCGATGGCTTCCGCGATGAGGAGCGGCATGGAGATCATCATGCCGACGAACCGGGGGAAGACGAGGTAATCGATCGGGTGAACCCCCATGGAGCGCAGGGCATCGATCTGTTCGGTGACCTTCATGGTCCCGATTTCCGCAGCCATGGCCGCGCCGACCCGACCCGTCACCATCAGGGCGGTCAACACCGGGCCCAACTCGCGGCACATGGCGATCGAGACCACCGAGCCGACCGCCGTTTCCAGGCCGACGCTCGAAAAGACGTAATAGGATTGGGCCGCGAAGACGCTGCCGATCACCGCGCCGGTCACGACCACCACGAATTGGGAGCCGAACCCGACGCGCACGAGTTGCTGGCCCATCAGGCCGAAACGCAGCCGGCCGACGAACGGCGAGATCAAAACCTCCGTCCCCAGCACGGCGGTCTGGCCGCTGAAGCGGACGAGGTCGGTCACAACGCGTCCGATCGCTATGAAAACGGATATCATGAACAGCTGTTTTCGCGGATGCCGGTGGATCCTAGCCGCGTTTGGGCAGCTTGGCAATTTGCAGGACTCGATTCTTCGGTCTTCCAAACAAACGCGCGGAAGCGGATTCCCCAGATGGACACTTTACAATGTCCCCGGGCCACGGCAATGGTCTCAAATTTTTTCGCCCGCCTTGTTCCGATGCCCAAAGACGAATCGATCCGCACCATCCTCCTGATTGGCTCCGGCCCGATCGTCATTGGCCAAGGTTGCGAGTTTGATTACTCCGGCGTGCAGGCTTGCAAGGCGCTCAAGGAGGAGGGGTATCGGGTCGTCCTGATCAACTCAAATCCGGCCACAATCATGACGGACCCGGAGTTTGCGCACCGGACCTACATTGAGCCGATCACGCCCGAGATCGTCGAAAAGATCATCATCCAGGAGAAGCCGGATGTTCTGCTCCCGACCCTGGGCGGTCAAACCGCGCTCAACACCGCGATGGCGTTGCACCGGGCCGGGACTTTGGAAAAGCACGGCGTCCGCATGATCGGCGCCAAACCGGAAGCGATCGAGAAGGGAGAGGATCGGCTCCTCTTCAAAAACGCGATGCTCAAAATCGGGCTCGATCTCCCGCTATCCGGCGTGGCGCACACCCTGGAGGAAGGCCGCAAGATCGCCGAAGAAATCGGGACGATGCCGCTGATTATCCGCCCCGCGTTTACCCTGGGTGGCACCGGCGGAGGCATTGCCTATAATAAAGAGGAGTTCGAAACCATCGTGGCCCGCGGCCTCGATCTCTCGCCCGTGAGCGAAGTGCTCATCGAGGAATCGTTGCTCGGCTGGAAGGAGTTCGAGATGGAGGTCATGCGCGATCGTGCGGACAACTGCGTCATCATCTGTTCCATTGAGAACCTGGACCCCATGGGCGTGCACACCGGCGACTCCATCACCGTCGCCCCGATCCAAACGCTGACGGATCGCGAATACCAGATCATGCGGGACGCCTCGTTTGCCTGCATCCGTGAGATCGGCGTGGAGACGGGCGGGTCGAACATCCAGTTCGCCGTGCATCCCGAGACCGGCCGCATGATCGTCATCGAGATGAACCCGCGGGTCAGCCGCTCTTCAGCGCTCGCCTCGAAGGCCACCGGCTTCCCGATCGCGAAAATCGCTGCGAAACTTGCCGTTGGCTACACGCTCGACGAGTTGAAGAACGACATCACCCGCGAGACGCCGGCGTCGTTCGAGCCAACCATCGATTACGTGGTGACCAAGGTCCCGCGCTTCACGTTCGAGAAGTTTCCCGGGGCCGACGAATCGCTCACCACCCAGATGAAGTCCGTCGGCGAGGCCATGGCCATCGGCCGGACGTTCAAAGAGAGCCTGCAAAAGGCCCTGCGCAGCCTGGAGATCAAACGGTTCGGCCTCATCGGCGACGGGGCCGACAAGGAAGTCGATGACGAGACGCTGACCACCAAGCTCAGCGTGCCAAACGCCGAGCGCATCTTCTTCCTCGGTCAAGCCTTCGCGAAGGGCTGGGATGTGGAGAAGGTGTTTTCGCTGACGAAGATCGACCGATGGTTCTTGAGGCAGATTGAGGAGATTGTGGCGGCGGCGTCGGATGGGGCGGACGACAGCCTGCGCCGCGCCAAGAAGCTGGGCTTCTCGGACGTTCAGCTGGCGCAGAAAGGTCGGACCACCCCAGCCGCCATCCGAGCCGCCCGCAAGCAGTCCGGCATCACCCCCACCTACCGCCTCGTGGACACCTGCGCCGCGGAGTTCGAGGCGTATACGCCTTATTATTATAGCACCTACGGCATCGAGGACGAAGTGCGCGATGGCGACAAGAAGAAAATCATCATCCTCGGCGGCGGACCGAACCGCATCGGCCAGGGCATTGAGTTCGACTACTGCTGCGTCCACGCCAGCTTCGCCCTGCGCGAACTGGGGTTCGAGACGATCATGGTCAATTCCAATCCCGAGACCGTCTCCACCGACTACGACACCTCCGACAAGCTCTACTTTGAGCCGCTCACGCTCGAGGACGTGCTCAACATTTACGAGCGCGAAAACCGCCATGACCAGGTGCTCGGCGTCATCGTTCAATTTGGCGGCCAGACGCCGCTCAACCTCGCCAAAGGCCTCGAGGAAAACGGGGTGCGCATCATCGGCACCTCGCCCAAGAGCATCGAACTCGCCGAGGACCGCAAACTCTTCGCCAAGTTGCTCGACGAACTCGGGTTGAACCAGGCCCCCAGCGGCACCGCCACTTCGCTGGAGGAGGCCCTGGCGATCACCGCCAAAATTGGTTACCCGAGCCTCGTGCGGCCCAGCTTCGTGCTCGGCGGTCGCGCCATGCAGATCGTCTACAGCGACGCCGAGCTCACCCACTACATGAAGCACGCCGTGGAGGCCACGCCGGACCGTCCCGTGCTCGTGGACCGCTTTCTTGAGGACGCCACCGAGGTGGACGTCGATTGCATCAGCGACGGCGAGACCACGGTCATTGGCGCCATCATGGAACACATCGAGGAGGCCGGCATTCATTCCGGCGACAGCGCCTGCGTCATTCCGCCGTTCTCTCTGAGCGCCGCCATGCAGGACCGCATTCGCGACGCCGCCAAAAAGCTCGCCAGGGCGCTGAACGTCCGCGGTTTGATGAACATGCAGCTCGCGGTGAAGGGCGATGAGCTTTACGTCATCGAGGTCAATCCCCGCGCGAGCCGCACCGCGCCGTTCGTGAGCAAGGCCATCGGCGTGCCCCTGCCCAAGCTCGCCGCCAAGATCATGGCCGGCAAGACGCTCAAAGAACTCGGGTTCACCACGGAAGTTCAGCCCTCGCATTTCAGCGTCAAGGAAGCGGTTTTTCCGTTCACCAAGTTCACTGGTGTGGACATCATTCTTGGGCCGGAAATGAAAAGCACCGGGGAGGTCATGGGGATCGACCCCGACCTCGGACTGGCGTTCGCCAAGAGTCAGATGGCCGCCGGTGGAACCCTGCCCACGGGTGGAAACGTCTTCATCAGCCTCAAGGAGGCGGACCGGGCCAATGTCGGCCGCCTGGCCAAAGGATATGCCGATCTCGGCTTCAAGATTTACGCGACCAGCGGCACCGGCACCGTGATCAAGGAGGCTGGGGTTGAGGTCCAGGTCCTTCCGAAACTGGCCAGTGGTCAGCGGCCCAATGTCATCGACCTGATGAAGAACAAGGACATGGCGTTGGTGATCAATACGCCGTCAGGGAAAAACCCGCGGGAGGACGAGGTCAAGATTCGCACCGCCGCCATGCAGAACCGGATTCCCACGATGACGACGCTGCGTGGTGCCGAGGCGGCGCTCAAAGCCATCCGGTCCTTGCAGGCCAACGATGTGCAGGTCTGCGCCCTGCAGGAATATCATTGAGGCGGGCGAGGCTTCTTGCGGCGGCTCGGAGCAGCTTTCTTGCGAACGCGGCGCTGCAAGAGGAGTTCGATTTCTCGTTCCAGCATCGCAATCTGCAGCCGACCCTGGCTGAGCCCCTGCGCGATTTCCATCCGGATTTTTTCCCGGAAGGCCTTGGTGCGGCGCCGCTTGGCAAAGCCCCAGGCGGGGTGTTGGCGCAGTTCGCGCAATTCCCGTTCCAGGGCGGCGATGGCTTCGGTGATCCGTTTCATCCACTTTTGCAATTCGCCCCGGCGGGTTGCGGGGATCTCCTCGCGTCGGTGCAGGCATAGAAGCAGTTCGATGCGTTGCAGATCTTCGAGGTTGAGCGCTTCGTAGGCGAAGGAGGCCTCCTCCCACAGACGTTTTTCATGTTCGTCCCAGCCGCCGTTTTGGTCCGGGTGCAGGCGCTTCGCGAGGCGTCGGTAGATCGCTTTCACTTGGCGCACGTTGTTGGCGCTTTCGTCCGCCGCCGTGCGCATCATCAGTTTTTCGTAGCCCAACTTGTCCCCGGCCGCGGCCCGGTTCATGCCTTCGGCAAAATCCGCCCGGGCCTTCTGGCAACTGGCTTCGTCCATCGCGTCGATGTCGATTCCCCGCATCTGGCGCAGAAAGGATCTGAAGAGTTCTTCGAATTCCTCCGGGGGCAGCCCGGCGGTGGCTTTGTAGGCGGCTTTGTCTGCATCCTCGGTGTCGGCCCGTGCCTGGGCCGCCTCCCATTGCGCCGCCACCGCCTCCTTGAGGCTCCGCGCTTTGCCGGATCGCCAGGCGTCTTCGGAATCGAGGAGAATGCGTTCCAGTTCGTCGATCCTCTTTTCCACCGCGAACGCTTCAGCCCGTTCCTTGCTGAACTCCGTGTCCAGCCACGTTTCGAAGGCGGGAAGATCGCCGCTTTGAAATTGGCTGTGCAGCGCTTCGAGTTGCCGGTGGCGCTCGTGTGAAGCTAGGGCTTTCTCCTCGAGCGACTGCGCCGATACACTCGATTTGACGGCGATGATCGGGGCCGGGGAGGGACGGTGCGAGGACATGATTTCCTGACAGATTACAGTCTGTCCATGGGTTGTCGATGCCTGTTTCGCCACAGGCACCGCGTCAGGCGCGGGTCGCCCGCTTCATGACCACCAGGGCGTCTCCCGCCAGCAAGGTGGCCTTGGGGCCGGGATTGACGTCGGTCCCGCCCTCCTTGCGGACGATGGCCACCACCAGGAAACGGCCGGCGGCTTCGCTTTCCACATCGCCGACGGTCCGTTGCAGCCAGGGGCTGTCGGTGCCGATTTCGATTTCCTCCACGTCGAGGCCGAGTTCGTCGAGGTGATGTTCGAAGGCGAGCCGGTCCTTCGTTTTCTCTCCCAGAATCTCCCGGGCGTTGGGGTGAAGGATGAGGTAGGCGATGCGGTCGGCGCCGATGTGGGCCGGCAACACCACGCGGTTGGCTCCGGCCTGGAGCAATTTGCGCTCGGTGGAGGGAACTTCGCCACGGGCGATGATCTGGATGCCGGGGTTGATGTTCCGCGCGCTCAGCGTGATGAAGACGTTGGCGGCATCGTCCGGCAGCACGGTGGCCAGAACCCTGGCCCGGGCGATCCCGGCGGTGCGCAGGAAGGCCTCCTCGGTGGCCTCGCCCTGGAGAGTGAGCCACCCGGATTCCTTGGCTTCGGCCACGCGTTCCGGGGATCGGTCCACGATGACGAAGGGAATGTTGCCCTCCTCGAGCTGGCGGGCGATCATCCGTCCGATCCGGCCGGAGCCGCAAATGATGACGTGGTTGGTCAGTTTTTCGATTTCGTTTTCCATGCGTTTGCCTCCGAGCGCCCTCTCAATTTGTGCTTGGGTGAGCCATTGCACCAGGGTGCCGGTGATGAAGATGGTGCCGGTGCATCCGAAGATGATCATCGCGATCGTCCAAGCCCGCAGCCAGGGATCATGGATCGGCATGACCTCGCCAAAGCCGACACTGAACACGGTGATGATCACCATGTAAAAGGCGTCGCCCCAGGACCAGCCCGCCATCCGGTAGCCCAAAGTGAAGACCGCCACAATTCCCGCCGTGGCGGTCGCGGCGTAGATGAAATTGGCCCGGGGACGGTCGGAAGGGGAGGGCATGCGGTGCGGCTCGATTGATCCTGATCACGAGGCCAATCCAATTCGGTCCCGACCCTACCGAATCCCACGCCCTGATCAAGCTCGGAATCGCCCCCGCATTCCGCCAACTACCAACAGGATCGAGAACGTGATCCGGAACCTGAGGTTGGCCACCGGCTCGGGGAACTGGCGGCGGACTGAGCGCAGACGCACGTTGAATTCTCGAGAAACCTACCTTACATCTCCAAATACTTGTTCAAAAGTTCATATTGGGTTTAACGGTCGTAGGGACATCCCCGAGTAAAAGGTTGGCAGAAGCAGGAGCCGCCAGTTCAGCGGATGGGTTCGGGAGAAACGATTTCGGGGTCGCCATTACGGTGAAAGGCCCTGAAGTGGGACAGGTTCAGAGTGTAAAGCTTCGGAGCTTTGATGTGGCGGGCGGCGACGAGGTGCATGTAGTCAAAAACGGCCCCTCCGCGGACACCCCGCTTCTCCGCTTCGCGCAAAGCGGCGATCTGACGATTGAGGGGGAGAGTGACCAGCCTGAGGCCCGGCAGATAGTCGCCTTCGAGGAGGCTCATGGCGGTATCGGGGGACATCCGGATCGATTGTCGGCCACCGGTCAGGGTGGAGAAGGCCTCGTTGACCCCATGGGAGTAGAACGCCAATCCCGGTTGATCGAGGAGATCCGAGCAAGCCTCATGATGGATCTCGTCGGCATAGATGGCCGCCACGAGCACCGAGGTGTCGATCAATGCCGTCATTTGGAGCGTGGCTTATCAAGACGGGAAACATACTCCTCCCTCGATTCGGCGACGGCATCGACGGCATCGAAGGAACCCGTTCCGACCACCACCCTGCGTTTGCCCTTTTTCTCGAGCCGGATTTCCGGAAGCACCTGGGTGAGTTCGATCCGATCGCCGATGACCTCGACCTGAAGCGAGGTCCCGGGGCCGAGATGGAGTTTTTCACGGATGGCTTTGGGGATGATGATCCGGCCGGCGCTGTCGAGGGAGAGAATCGTCCTCATGGCATCCAAAATGGCATCAAAAATGGCATTTTGCGAACCATTTCAGTTCATGGCACCCGCTCGATGGGATCGAAGGAGGTGATGGGGCCGGCCTGAATCTTCGCCGGGTAGGAGAACGTGCCTTTCTCTTCCTTCTCGATGAACGCGACCGCCCCCCGGGTGAGACCGTCCTTGCAGGTGGCGAGGTTGAGGACGTTGCGTTTCCCCCAGCCATCGGTGCCTTTGGTGGTCCGGCAAGAATTTTTCGACTGACAGCCGGGGGATCCAGGAGCGAGTCCGATCGGGGCGGGTCGAATGAACGGGGGCTTGCCCGATGGGCTTTGGGGCTCCGAGAATGGGTTTGGGGAGCGCAGCATTCGCATGACGGGCGGGTGCCTTGTCTCTTGAATGTTGCCGGGGGCTCCGGTCAGGATTACGCATCCGGGTGACTGAGCTTGTCCTCAACGAAGAAATCTACCGGCGCGTCATTCTGGAACGCGTCCCGGCCACGGAGAAGTTTCTTTGGATCGCCACCGCGGACATCAAGGACCTGCACATGGAGGTGCGCCGGGGCAAGTTCGATTCGATCCTCGCCGTCTTCGCCGATCTCGTTCGGGACGGCGTGGAAATCCGGTTGATCCATGCCAAGGAACCGGGCAAACCGTTCCGGGAAGATTTCGACCGGTTCCCCGAATTGATCCATTCGGATCGGTTTGAACGGGTCCTCTGCCCGCGCAACCACACCAAGCTGATCGTGATCGACGGCCTCTTTGCCTTCGTCGGCTCCGCCAATCTCACCGGGGCGGGCATGGGAGCCAAGGGACCGACGCGGCGCAACTTCGAGGCCGGGTTTGTCACCGATGAAAAGGAGGTCATCCGGGAGTTGATGCGCTTTTTCGATGATCTCTATCTCGGGGAATTCTGCGTGAAGTGCGGCCGCCGCGCGGAGTGTCCCGACCCGATCCGGTGAGCGGCTTGCGGGTTCGAGAAGGATTGACAGTCCCCAATCGGTTTTGGTAAGTCTGCTCCAGTTTCGGGTTCGAAGCGAACTTTGATGCGTTTTCGCTTTCCGCTATTTCTCGCTGGCTTGGTGGCCCTCCTGCTCGTTTGGCCGGGACCGGGGTCTCCAGTGGGCGAGGGTGTCAGGATCACCGCTCGGATCAAGCCCGCCGCTCATGCTTCTGCGGGTAGGGCGGATGTGGGGAGTGTCAGAGAAGCCTTGGCAGAGCGTTCGGGGGACGCGGTGGCGGACTTTTCGCGCTGGGCGGAGGCGTTTGCGGATACGGGCAATCCGGATCTGATCGAGGAGGGGATGCGACTGGCTCGGGAGCGCCGAGGACCGTTCAAGGCGTTGATCCGGGACGATCCGAGGGAGGCGATCCGTCAGGCCATCCCGATGTTGGTGAGGCAGAAATTGCCGCCGGAAGTCGTGGCTTTGCTCGAGCGGCGCATCGCGGCGCGCGGAGTGATGCGGGTTTACCAGTCCGGACCGGAATCGGTGGGGCAGGGGGAGCGTTCCCAATTGCGGTATGTGGAGACCGTGACGGGGGAGACTTTTGAGGCGCATGTCTTCGGGCGCCGGGCCGCTTCGGTGGAGTGGGTGCCGAACTTGTCGGCGATCGGGGTCAGCATGGACGAGCAGCTGGCGCTCGACGAGCGGCCGCTTCGGGTGATGGAACCGGGTGAGATTCCGCCGGAAGACCTGTCGCAGGTCTCCGTGTGTCCCGTCTCGAAGAAAACGACCGCTACCGAGCCGAAGGGTGTTCCCATCACCACGGAGACTCCAGCCGTGATTGCCAACGGTGAGGTGGTTTACCTGTGCGATGGCAGTCACACGGAGGTGTATGAGAGGATGCTGGTGCAAGGGGAGTCGAGCAGTGGCGGTGCGCTCAGTTTCACCGGGATTCTTCCGTCGGTGCCGACGCCGTCGGTGGGCGTGGTCAAGGTGCTCTTCATTCCAGCCATTTTCACGGATCAAAATGAGACGCCGATCACGGAAGCGGGTGCCTATGACATGATGAGGCAGTCGGCGGACTTTTATCAGGCGAACTCCTATGGCCGATTGACGCTGGTGGCCACGGTGACTCCGCCCGTTCGTTTGCCGCACAATCGGGCGTGGTATGTCGGCAAGGACAGCGTCGGCGGTTTCATCAAGGAGATCGACGGTCTTGGTCTGGAGATGACCCACGCCAAGGAGGCGGCGCGGAGAGCTGGCTATGACTGGCAGGATTTTCACGCGACCGTGGTCCGGGCCAACGGCGGGGCCCGCTCGCCCACCAGTTACGGGGGAGGTGGGAATGTTTGGATGCGGGTGGACAGTGTCAGCACAGCCACGCACGAGATCGGACATGCGTTCGGACTGGCCCACGCCAACTTTTGGGAGACCAACGGCGCCTCGGTCATCGGGCCCGGCGGCAACGTCGAGTATGGGAACAATTACGACAACATGGGCGGAGCGAGCCCGCCCAACGGCCACTACAACGCCCAGGCGAAAAATCAGGTTCGGTGGATGCCGGATGAGTTCGCGCCTCCCATCACCAGCAGTGGCACCTATCGTTTCTATCGGTTGGATCAAACCGCTTTGGAGCCGGGCAAGCGGTATGCATTGCGCATCCGCAAGGACAACGACCGCACGTATTGGGGCGAATACCGATTGTTGGGCGGGAACAATTGGGCCAACAACGGTCTCTTGCTCGGTTGGAAGTGGCCCATCGGCGGGGGCAGCAACATTCAATTGCTCGATACCACGGCCGGCTCGCTCAATGGAAAGCTTGATGCGGGGATCACGCTCGGCCGCACGTTTTCGGATCTTGAAAACGGCATCCACCTCACCACGCTCTCCGTCAACAACACCACGCCGGCGAGTGTCGACGTGGCGGTGAATTTTGGAACGTTCCCCGCGAACCGTTCTCCGGTCTTGCAGTTGTCCCCTGCCACGACCGTGGTGCCGGTGAATGCCAGTGTCACCTTCACCGCAACGGCCTCGGATCCGGATGGCGATGACCTTGCTTATTCCTGGCAGTGGCACGACAGCGTCATTTCTGGAAATGGTCCCACGGCCACCCGGGTCTTCTCCACTGCGGGGGTTTACACGCTGAGCTGCGTGGTTTCGGATCTCAAGGGCGGGCTGGCGGTGCGCAACGCGGTCATCACCGTCGGCAATGGCAACAGTCGGTTCACCATTTCTGGCCGCATCACGAGGAACGGTCAGGGGCTGCCAAACATCTCGGTCGGGACCGGCGGCGCCAACGGAACCCTCACGGACAGCGATGGAGGATACACCATCTCAAACCTTGCCGCCGGCAACTACTCCGTGGCTCCCGCCCTTCACGGGTGGGTTTTCAATGAGCTCTTCAACAACAGCATCACGGTCGGCCCGTCGTTCAGTGGCGCGGATTTCACGGCGGACAACCTGCCCACGATTTCCATCGAGGCCACTGGCCCGGTGGCCGTCGAGGGCGGATCCGCCGGGTCTTTCCGCCTGACGCGCACCGGATCGGACGCGGTGCCGCAAACGGTGCTGCTCTTTGCTCCCCTAGGCACGGCGACGAAAGGCACGACCACGACCGGGGATTATTCCCTGACACCCGATTTGGTTTTGGCGTCCAGCTTCCAGACCTTCACCATTCCCGCCGGCAGCAGCTCCCTCGATGTGGCCGTGGCCGCTCGCAACGATGGCGTGTCCGAGGGTTACGAGACCGTGACGCTTTTGCTCGCCAACGACACCTCGTATGTCCTCGGCTCAAAAAACACGGCCACCGTCGCCATCGAGGACGCGAATTCCGCTCTTCCCAGGGTCTCCCTCTCCGCGGTCGAAGCCCAGACGACGGAGAGCGGCTCTCCGGTCTCGGTGACGGTCACTCGGACCGGGTCGGTGGCGGCTGCGCTCACCGTGCCTTATGCCGTGGCCACCACCAGCACCGCCAGAGCCGGTGCCGATTACACCACGCTCCCGGGGAGCATCACGATCCCGGTCGGCGCGACCTCCGCTTCGTTCGTCATCGCCCCGATCGATGATCCCGCCCCGGAACCGACCGAGGGCGTTTCCCTGTCGATTTCCAGCGGTGCCGCTTTTTTTGCCGATGCCGGTGCCAACGCGGTTTCGGTGCGACTCCTGGATGACGACACCCAAACGGTCAACGTCACTGCGGTCGATGCGACCGCTACGGAAGTGGACCGAGCGGGGGTGGCGGCGCCGGACCCGGGCACCTTTCTGGTCTCGCGCACAGGGAGCACCGCCGCTCCATTGACGGTGTATTACAGCGTGGCCGGAACGGCTTTGCACGGCGTGGACTACGACGCCTTGCCCGGTTCCGTGGTGATTCCGGCCGGCCGATCCCAGAGCGTCATCACCATCATGCCGCGGCTCGACAACTTTGGCGAGGGTGCGGAGACGGTGATTCTGGCTCTCGGCGGCGGCTTTGGTTCCTATCAACCCGGAACGTCCGGCAGCGCCACGGTGACGTTGAACGATGCCTCCACCGACAAGCCCTTGCTCCAAGTGACGGCCTACTCGGCCATCGCGGCGGAACCGTCCACCCATGGAACCTTCCGGATCACCGCCAGGGGAGGTCCGGCCGGATCTCTCACCGCAAAGTATTCGATCACTGGCACCGCCACTGCGGGCAGCGATTTCAGTCTGACGGGCTTGAATTCGGTCACCCTGACCGGAACCACCACCCTTACCCTGACCGGAGGCACGGTGACATCAAACCTCACGTTCACTGTCATCAATGACGCGCTGCTTGAGGAGATGGAGAACGTCACGCTCACCCTCACACCGGATCCGAACTACGCGTTGTGGGATCCGCTCGCTTCGGCGACGATGTCCTTGCGCGATGACGATCAGCCCACGGTGTTCGTGGATGGTCAGGTGGGGAACGGGGGTTCGGACTTCATTTCCGAGAGCAGCACCAGCACCACATTGAAGTTTTTTGTGTCGCGCACCGGCAGCACCGCCGCCCCCCTCACGGTGAACTACACGCTGGGAGGAGCAGCCACTGCGGGCTCGGACTACACCAGCACCAACCTGACTGGCAGTGTCGTCATTCCGGCCGGTGTGTCCGGTGTGGATGTCAATTTCAACACGATCTCTGACACCGGCTTCGAGGGCACCGAGAGCGTGACTCTTCAGCTGGCGCCCGGTGGTTACGCGCGCGGCGGCAACGGCACGATCTGGATCACGGATGACGATGCCGGAACCCAAAGCGTGGCGTTTGAGGCGCCGGGCGGTTCGGGTGTCGAAAGCCTGACCAGTGTCGCCATTCCGGTTTCGTTGAGCGCGCCGGCTTCCGTGCCTGTTTCGGTGGAATACAGCCTCGAATCCGGCCCACGCAATACGACGTTTCTTCAGGGGACATGGGTGCGCATCCAACGCACCGGCAACAGTTTTGCCACCAGCACGTCACCGGATGGAGTTGCGTGGACCTCACAAAGCTCCACGCGGACCCTGGTCATGTCCTCCGCCTCCTATTTGGCCGGCATCTTCCTGACCAGCGGCTCGACCACGGCTTCCGCTTCTGCCACGATCGACGCCGTGAGTGTCGATGGGCTGAGTGCGGGAGGTAGCGTTGGGGCCATGGTGGCGGATGAGATCGGCGCCTCACTTCCCAAGGGAGCCAGTCAGGTTCGGGGCGGGATCCATCAACTGAGCGCCGGAGGTCCCGATGTGAGCACCGCCTCTGCAGACGGGTGCCGCTTCGTTTATTTCCCCATCACCAACTCGGTGAACTGCACGATCACCGCGCGCGTTTTGGATCTCACGGGATCTTCAACGAGCAAAGTCGGGGTCATGATCCGTGAGTCCACCGCCGCCGGCGCGTTGCGCATGGCTTTCCACACCAGCACCGCCTCAATCTCCCAGTCTTACCGCACGGCCACCAATGCGGCCGCGAGCAACGCCACCGGAACGATTCCGAACCTGGCCAAACCGACTTGGTTGCGCCTCGCCCGCGTTGGAAATGACTTCACCGCCTCAACTTCAGCCGATGGGGTCGCGTTCACCCCTGTCGGCGGCGCGCAGAGGCTGGCCCTGAGCGCGCAAGTGCTCGTCGGCATGGCGGTCTCTTCCCGTTCGGATGGAACCCTGGCCCAGGGGACTTTTGACCAGGTCAACCTCTCTCCGTCCCCGTCCAGCACGTTCCAGGACCGCTCCGTCGGTTTTCTGGATCCCCAGGGTTTCTCCACTTCCAACGCGGGGGTCTTCGTTGTCTCCGGCGCGGGCACCGGTTTTCTGCCTTCCGCCACGTCCACCGAGGACGAGGGCCATTTTCTGAGTGTCCCCGTGGTCGGCGATTTCACGGTCACCGCCCGGGTCACGGCCATCTCGACGTCGACGGCTCAGGCCGGTCTCATGGTGCGCGAGAACCTGAATTATCGGGCGCACTCCGTCTCGTTTTGCCTCACCGGCACCGGGGCAGGACCGGTCGAGTGGCGCGCCCGGTTGTCGGCCACCCAGTCCGGTGAGGGAAACGGCGTCGATTGCACCCTGCCGCCGGGCGTGCTCAATTTTGCGGTCGGGGAGCAGACCAAAAATATTCTGCTCGGCATCGCGGATGACTCGGTCTCCGAGCCGATGGAGTTCGTGAACGTGCTCTTGCGGAACCCCACGGCGGCCATCCTCGGAGGGGGTTCGTCCTCCTTCACTTACGCCATCGTGGACAACGACGCCATCACCGCGCAGCCCGTTGTCGGGTTTGCCGCCGCAGCTTCGAGCGGTCTGGAAACCGCCGCGGCGGTCCAGGTGCCGATCGTGCTGAGTGAGCCGGCGGCTGGCCTTGTCACCGTGGATTACTCGATGAATTCGGCCACTGCTGCGGATGGGGTCGATTTCACCGCGACCGCAGGCACTCTCTCTTTTCCGGCAGGAGAGACCCTGGCTTATGTCCCGGTCACGCTGCTGGACGATTCGGTTGTGGAGCCGGGGGAAACATTCACCATTGCCCTGAGCAATCCCTCCGCCGCCGTCCTCGGCACCACTTCGGTGCACACGTTCACCATTCTCGATGACGACACTCCTTTGGTGAGCATTCTCGCGAGCGATTCCACCGCGACGGAAGGGGGCGATGGCGGGGCGTTCACGGTCACGCGGACCGGTCCGGTGGCCGATGCGCTTACGGTGAATTTCAATCGCTCCGGTTCGGCGGTGAGCGGCACGGATTACACCGCCATCGCCGCTGCGGGTTCGGTCACCATTCCCGTCGGGCAGGCATCCGCGGAGATCGTGGTGTCCCCCTTGCAGGACACCACGGCCGAGGGTCCGGAGACGGTGATCATCACCCTAACCAATGGCAGCGGTTACGCCATCGGCGCACCCGGTAGTGCCACCGTCACGCTCAACGATGACGACGTGAACACGGTCTCTTTGGTGGCCGTGGATGCCAGTGCTTCGGAAACCCCGGGCAATGGCGGTCAGTTCCAACTCACCCGTTCAGGCCCTGCCACCGCCGCCCTCTCCGTGAACCTGAGCCTGAGCGGCACCGCCACCTCCGGCTCCGATTACTCGGCCATCTCCACTTCACAAACCTTTGCCATCGGCGTCACTGTGCTCACGATTCCCCTGAACGTTGTGCAAGATTCCCTGACCGAAGGCAGCGAAGTCGTGGTCGCCTCCCTCAACAGCTCTTCCAGTTACCTCCTCGGCGACTCTTCCGTGGCCAGCATCACCATCACGGATGACGACTTGCCGCCCACCGTTTTCATCAGCAGTCCCGCCAGCAAATCCACCATCGTCAACTCCGCCAACGGACTCCTGCTCAGCGCCACTGCCAGTGACGACGGTTTGCCCTCACCGCTCACGCATGCCTGGACCCAACTTTTCGGGCCTGGTGTCGCCTCCTTCGGCTCCCCGGACGCCGCCTCGACCACCGCCACGTTCTCCGCGCCCGGCGTTTATGGCCTGCGCGTCACCGTCAATGACGGCCAGTTCACGGCCAGCGACGAGATTTTTGTCCAGAACGGTGGCTTCAACTACGCCAACTGGGTCACTCAGGATCAGGGGCCGCCGACCACGCGCGGCATCGCCGGTGAATCCGCCGGGACCTTCGTCCTCATCGGCAGCGGCTCGGGTTACACCGGCACCAATGACAGCGGGCACATGCTCTTCCGCCAACTCTTCACCGCCGCCGGGAACGCGACCGTCGTCGCCCGCCTCACCAGCCTCAACGGACCCGGCACTCGGCTCGCTGGACTCACCCTGCGCGACACCTCCTGGAAAGGCGGCAAGCGGGTCAACCTGCTGTTCGATGCCAACGGCACGGTCCAGTTCCGTCAGCGCACCACCCCGAACGCAGTGGACTCCGCTTCCACCACCAGCGGCTCGTCCCTGCCGCTCTGGTTGAAGCTCGAGCGGGTGGGCGGCATCCTCACCGCCTCACACGCTCCGGACGTTTCCGGCGCGCCGGGGGACTGGGTCACCGACGGCACCTCCTCCGTGACCCTGAACAACAACCTCATCGTCGGCATGGTGGTCAGCGCGGGCGCAAACACCACGGCCACCGCCACCGCAATCTTTGACAACCTCACCGTCACCCCCCAGGTCAGCGGGCCCGCGCTGCATTCGGAAGACCTCGGGAATTCTCCCCTGGCCGGTTCTTCCACTGAAACCGGCGGGACGGTCACCGTGACGGCGTATGGAACACATGATGCGTCAGGCGGCCACTTCCGCTACCAGCAAATCTGGGGCGATTGCATCCTCACCGCTCAACTGACCAATCACAATGGTTCCTTCCGCGGCGCCCAAAGCGGCATCAGCTTGCGAGATTCCACGGACAACGTGGCCTATGCCTTTTACGGCAACACTTCGGTCGATGGCTATCAAGTGCAGTGGCGCAGCACCCCCGGCGGTTCGGGCGGCACCTTGCAGAGCAGCGGCACCGGCTTCATCCGCCTCATTCGCAAGGGGAACACCGTCAATGCTTACAAGGCCTCCAGTCTCGCCGGTCCCTGGTCCCTGAACTCAGGCAATCTCCCCGTCGTCCTCACGGGCCCCTTGTTGGTCGGACTGGTTGTCGATTCTTCCAGCAACACCACCGCCGCCACGGGCACGTTTGCCAATTTCAGCGTGAAACCGTTGAACACGGCCCCCGTTGTCGACGTCGGCACGCTCGCCGCTGTCGCCCCTTTCCTGCTCAATGCCACCATCTCCGATGACGGCCAGCCTTCTCCGCCCGCCGCCATCACCTCGCAGTGGTCCAAACTCAACGGCCCCGGAACGGTCACCTTTGCCAACCCTCTGCTCGAGGACACCCTCGCCGCCATCTCCGCCAACGGAACCTATGGGTTGCGCCTCACCGCCGATGATGGCGACACCACCACCTTTCAGGATCTCAGTTTCACCGGGTATACCAGCCCCTTCAGCCATTGGCTCGCCACCGCCGGCATCGGTGATCCCGGAAACGATGCCGCTGAGACCTTCGCGGATCCCGATCAAGATGGGCTTCTCAATCTGCTCGAATACGCTTCCGGCACCGACGCCCTCGCCGCCGATGCCAGTCCGCAGGTCATCTCGTTCGTCACCGTGGGTCCGGACCGGTTTCTTCGGTTGTCGATTCCCAAAAACCCCGCCGCCACCGATGTCTCGTTCACCGTGGAAACCAGCAGTGATCTGGTGAATTGGAGCAGCACGGGCCTGGTCATTGAGGTGAACACGGCCACCCAACTGGTCGTCCGCGATCATCTCCCCATGAGCAGCGGCCCAAGGCGCTTCATCCGCGTCCGGGTGAGCCGGTGAGGACCTGCCATTTCCGCGCTTGATCGGGGTCCGGATTTTTGTAGGGTTTGCTGCGGGCTTCTCGCTGTCTTGTCTCTTCGCTCCCGTGTTTCTCGCGTCGGCCATCGAACGTCTCTATGATCTCCAGGTCGGCACCACGCCGGTGGGGGAAGGGAAGCCGCATGAGCGCCCTCACAAGCCTCTGCTTCTTCTCGCCGCATTGGACTTGATCGATGACGGGAAGGCTTCGGCCCAACGCATCCCGTGGTGCCAGGACCTGAGGGATCGCTTCACCGCGCACTTTCTTCAGGTGCGCAAGCACAACGACCAGAACACGCCGGAAAATCCCTTTCATTACCTGCAAACCCAGGGTTTCTGGCAGGCCTGGATCGAGAGCGGGACTTCCAGCCTTCCCCTCCAGGCACCGCCGCTCGTGAATCAGATGGGAACGGTCTTCGCGCGCTTCACCGAAGGCTTTGAGGTCCTGGTGGCCATGCCGGCTCAGCGTCAGCGAATGCGGGAGGCTCTCATCGCCCGTTATTTCCCGCACCTGTCCTCCGTGCAGCCCCTGCCGTTTCCCGTCGAATCCCCGGTGGTCGCGGAGGACGAGGTCGATTACGGCCGCAGCCCGGCGTTTCGACGGCTCATCCTCGATCTCTACGATCACCAGTGCGCTGCCTGTGGCCTCCGCATTCGCCTCCCCTCCGCGCGAGACGTCTCGTTCATCGATGCCGCCCATCTCATCCCTTTTGCCGAGTCCCGCAACGATCACCCCACCAACGGACTCGCCCTTTGCAAGAACCATCACTGGGCGATGGATCGCGACATCATCGCGCCGGGCCCCGACCTGCACTGGCACGTCTCCAAACTCCTGGATCCCCGGCGGTCCAATGGCGAAAAGGAACTGGCCGAGCTCGCCGGGAAATCCGTTCTCCTGCCCAAGGACCCGGCGTTTCATCCGGAGGAGAAGGGGTTGAGGTGGAGGAGGGAGAAGTTGATCGCCTGAAGGGAGTCTGCTCCATCCGCGAACGAGATGGGTCAGAAAGAGAGGGGATCCTTTGCTTTTTTTGCGGCGTCGGCTTAGGGTGACGAGACTGGTGATCCCTGGGACTTGTCCTCGGCCATCCAACCCCGAAATCTCCTCGCTGTCATGCTGCCCGGTCCCATCCGCATCATCAAAGCTCCCGGATGCCAGAATCTGTTGAAGGTGGAAACCCTTCTCTCAGGCAACACGTTCGAAGCCATCTTCTGGTCCGACGGAAAGATGGAAGCCCCGATGCTTCCGGATCAACCCTGGCTGCGCAAGAGTCCCTCGGAGAAGGTGTTGTTCTGGATGGATGAGGTGGAGAAAGTCGGCGAAACCTATCCCGGCCGCAAACTCAAGGGCAAGGACGAGGCTTGGGAAGCCCTCGAATTCGCCAAGGCACCTTCCGAAAAGAACTACTTTCAGGCCTTGGAGGCTGGTTTGGCGGATTCCCCGAAACGTCTCGAGTATCTCAGGACCCGGATCTGGTGGAAGGGAAACGATCCCATCCGGAAAAAGAAAAGGAAGGAACTGACGGCCCGGCACCGCGAAAATCTCGAGGCCCTTCTCGAGTTAAACCAGGGAGGCGACCCCGGCTCGCGGTTGACCAAGGCGGAGATTCTCCGGGAACTGGGACGTTTTGAAGAAGCCGCAGAAGTCATCGAGGGCGAGTTTCCAGACGATTGCGACTGGGTGCTGAAGTTTTTGCGGAAATGGATCGGGAAGAGGGAGGCGCGGGTGAAGAAGCGCTGATCGTGGCGCAAGAGTCCTGCCGGATTTCCCCAGATTCTCAGTGCGCCAGGATGAAGGAGACGATCGGCGTCGGATCTTTGAGACTGTGTGGGTGGTGATCGACTCCCGGTTTGAGGATCACTTTGATGGGCCCGCCGAGTTTTTGATAGCGCTCCGCGAGAAGGCCGCTGTTTTCCGGATAGGGAACGACCGAATCGGCTTCGCCGCACACGGTCACAATCGGGATTTTGGCTTCGGCCAGGCGGGCGAGGTTGTCCACCGGGTTGAGTGGGTAAGCCAGGGCCTGGGCTTCGGTGAGGCCATAAGCGGCCTTGCATCGTTCCCAATCTGCGGGTGAGCCCTTGCCCTTGCCGCGGCCACCGGGCCAGCTTTTGAAGTCGCAGACGGGGGCGTCGAGATAGAGGGAAGCGACGCGCTCGGGATGGCGTGTCGCCCAGTTGAGGGCGAAGAGACCGCCGCGGCTGAAGCCCTCCAGGACGGTCTTGGGACCGAGGTGATGATTTTTGGTCAGGTGATCATAAAAGGCGTCCATGGCATCGAGAGCGGTTGGAGCGCCGTAGAGGTTTTGGACGTTGAGATAGGCGACATGAAATCCGAGGGCGAGCAGGGCGAGGTCGGCCTGGGGTTCGTGGCCGAAGAACTCGGTCCGCCAGATCCAGGGGAGGCCTGGAGCCGGATGAGCCGGTAGGATGAGGAGGCCGTCCCGACCGCGGACAGTGAAGTCCAGTCGCTCATGGCCCTGCCAGGTGGAAGGGCGAGCGCCGTTTTGGGCGGCGGCGGGCAGGAGGGCGATCGAGGCGAGGAACAGGGGAATCAGGCGGTGCATGATGGTCTTTTGAAGCCGCAAAGGGTGGGTCTGTCACGCAAAACGTGTTGCCTCCGGGGAGAGGCGGGTGAAAATGAGAGGGATGAAAACGGCGGCATTGGTTCTGGCGTTGATCATGGGGCCAGCATGGGCTTTGGGCCCGGTTCTTCCGGCGCAGGAGGGTGGGGGAGTCTTGAGTTTCAACGCGCTTTCGCCCGAGAAGGAGGCGGCGATGGGGGTCGAGCAGTTTGAGATCTACAAGCGCGACAAGAAAACGGTGAAGAGCGGTGCGAATTACGAGGCCGTGCAGCGCGTGGCCAGGCGTCTGGTTCCGGTGGTGCAGGTGCCGAATGCGAAGTGGGAGTTTGTCCTCTTTGAAGACGGCACACCCAATGCGTTTGCGTTGCCGGGCGGGAAGGTGGGGGTGCACACGGGTCTGTTCAAGGTGGTGCAGAACGATGCGCAGCTGGCGGCGGTGCTGGGTCATGAGCTTGGCCACGTGACGGCGCGGCATTCCGGGCAGCGGATCACCCAGGGAGTGGCGGGGGCCGCAGTGGGAGCCGTGGCCGGCAAGATTCTGGAGAAGAAGACCGGGATGCGTCCGGAGATGGCCCAGGGAATCACGCAAGGGGCGGCGACCTTGCGCCTGCTCAAGTTTTCCCGGGGGCAGGAGTTGCAGGCGGACAAGTTGGGAGCCTCCTACATGGCGAGGGCCGGTTATGATCCCCAGGAATCCGTCAACCTCTGGGTGCGTTTCGCGGCTTACAAGAGCCAGTCCGGCGGACCCAGTCTGCCCGCGTTTTTGAGCACGCACCCGGTGGACGAAAAGCGGATCGAGGAACTGCGGGCTTACTTGCCATCCGCCAGGGCGGAACTCAAAAAACCCGCCCCGGCTCCCGGAGTCAAACCGGCACAGGTGGTTCCGCCGTCCCCGGCCAAGGTGCCCGGCGAGGTGCTTCCGTCGGTGCCCAAAGCTCTGAGAGTGCAGCCGCGTTGAGCGGGCCCGGGAACGCGCGTTTCAGCTGAAGAGGTCGAACGTATCCTGGTCGTCCTCCCGAGCTGGAGGGCTTTCCATTGCCCCGGCGTTTTGCCAGTGCAGCGGGCGCAGGTCCCGGCCCCGCGGTGCGATCTGCCAGCCGAAGTTGGATCCGGGCCGCCCGTAATCCAATCGGTAGATCCAGGCTCCATATTCATCCTTGCGCCAGAGTTCCGGGTCATTGCCTTCGATTCCGTCCGCCTCGCGCCAAATGGCGTCGATCAGTTCGCGAGAGTAATTGGCTTCCGCAGAATCACCGTCGGGTGGGGTGCCAGATGCAAACAAGTCCATGGTTCAGGTCAACAAACCTCACAAAGTAGCCATCGTGGCGGGCGTGGCAAGGTCGGGGGCGCGAAAGTGACGTTCGCAGAGCTGACGGTAGACTTCGCATCGGGCCAGCAATTCCTCGTGACGGCCGCTGTCGACGATTTGTCCCGCATCGAGAACAAAGATTTCGTCGGCCTTGAGCAGGCTGGAGAGGCGGTGAGGGATGGCGATCACGGTTTTTCCGCGGCAGAGTTCATCGATGGCCGCCTCGATTTTCTGCTCCGATTCCGGGTCGAGCGAGAAATAGGTGTCGTCCAGCAACAGGATGGGTGCTTGGCGAAGGAAGGCCCGGGCCAGAGCGATGCGTTGTTGTCGACCACCGGAGAGGATGCACCCGGGTTCACCGACCACGGCGTCGTAGCCGCCGGGCAAGTCCAGGATGAATTCGTGGGCCGAGGCGCGTTGGGCAGCGGCGATGACTTCGTCCTCAGAAGCGTTGGGTCTGCCGTAGAGGATGTTGTTGCGGATGGTGTCCCGGAAAAGGAAGAGATCCTGGTTGACCACGGTGATGTGATTCCTGAGGGAGTCCTGGGTGATTTGCCGGAGGTCGGTGCCGTCCAGGGAGATCGATCCGTCGCGCGGGTCGTGAAAGCGGAGGATCAGGGAGAGCAGCGTTGATTTTCCGCTTCCCGGCCATCCTGCCAGGGCGTGGACGCGGCCGGGTCGGAAGATGGCGCTGCAGTCCCTCAGGGCATCCTGCGGCGCTTCCGGGTAGGCGAACCGAACCCCGGAAAGGATGATTTCGCCCCGGGGCTGCTGCAAGGGAGTCGCGTCCTCGGCATCGCATACTTCGGGTTTGCGGTCGATGAATTCAAAAACCTTGGCGCAGGCCGTGAGCATGGGTTCGAGTTGGCTGCGGGTCTGGCTCAGGGCCCTGAGGGGTGGGCAGAGGGCGGCCAGGGCGGTGTTGAGCACCAGAAACTGGGCGGGGCTCATGGCGGTGAGCTTGGCGTAGACAAGACCGGCGGCGAGTCCGACCACCGCGAGGGAGGCGAGCAGTGGGGCGGTGAGGGCGGTGGCGCGGTGCCCTTGGGCGGCATGGGCCAAGGTGCGGAGATCGGCCCGGAGAAACCGTTCCTGTTCGGACCTTTCCCGGGCGAGGGTCTTGACCAGGCGGATGCCGCCGAGGACTTCCTGGGTGGCCCGGACGTGGGCCGCCGTGTCCGCTTCCTCGGTGGCGGCGGTTTGGCGGGTCCGTTCCCGAAAGCTCCGCACCAGTGGCAGGGCGGCGCAGAGGAGGAGCAGGCTGCCCACCGCGTAACCCCAGTCACGGAGCAGCAGAAAGCCGACGATGCCGAGGACGGACGTGGCCTGGAGGGTCGCCGCGTCGAGGAGGCGGGTGGCTCCGGACTGGACGAGCCGGGTCTGGTGGAAGAGCAACTGGATTAGTTCGCCGGTTTTGGCGGGTTGATAAAAACCGGTGCTCTGCCGCATCAGATTGGCGAACAGATCGCTGCGCAGGCCGTGCAGGATTTGGTGACCTGCCTGGAACAGGCCTTGCCGGTGGAGCGCGACGAGGCCACCCCTGACCAACATGAGGGCGGGGAGCAGGGCGCCAAGGGCGGCATAAGCCAGTGGGCGGGGCCAGTCCGGGAGGAGGGATTCCATCATCGGGGAAGTTCCCCAAACGGCCGTGAGGAGAAAACTCCAACCGCTCAGCAGCGCCAGCGGAGCCAAACCCGCGCCGATGCCCGAAAGAACGGTGACCGCAAACGAGAAGCGTTGGGGGGACAGATAGGCCAAGAGCCGGGCGCGGGTGATCCGGGCCGGATCAAAGGGCGGCCGGTTCCCGCCGGGCGGGGGGGTGCGGGGAAAGGAATCGGTCATGATGCGTCCCACCAAGCCTGCCAATCTTCCGGGGGAAATGCCTGCTCGATGCCGCTGCGGATCCTGCCTTCGAAGTTCGGGCGAAAGACGGTGCTGGTGCCGTAAACCATGATGAGATCCCCGGACGAGGCCGGGCGCAAGGCATGGGCCACGCCGGGTGGGATGACCACCGCCACATTGTTGGGGCCCGGCATCTGATCACCCTCGATGAAGAACCGCATCTTGCGGCGCGGCATGCCGACCCGTTCATCGATCAGAAACATCTCGCTGATGCCGTGCAGGATGAACATGACATCCCACTGCTCCTTGTCGTAGGGCCGCAAGTCGTAGCGCTCCGGTTCCTGGACAAACAGGCGCCGCATCCACTGCGCGGGATCCTCTCCTCCGGGAATGTGCGGCGGATGAATGTGGAAGCCTTTCGCGGTGCCGGCAAACATCAGGGCGGTGGCCCATTGCCGCGGCCAGAATCCGATCTCGTGCAAAATTCCTTCGGTGCCCCGTGCCAACTCGGCGAAATAACCGCGGTGACGCTGTTGATAAACGGTTCGTCGAAAAATTTCCACTCCGGGGATCCAGACCGATTCCAGCCCTTGCCGGGCCAATAATTCTCCGGCCTCGGCACCGCTTCCGGCCAACCGCTCCGCGAGGGCCGCTTTCCTGTAGCTGCGGGTTTCCAAGGCAGCGGCCGCCGCATCCCCGAGACCGCTCCATTGCGCCCCGTCCGCTTTCTCCGTGTCCGCCATCAAATCGCAGAAGTAGAGTGATGTGGGCGAAGGCGCAAGCCTGGATCCCCGGGATTTGCCAAACGACAAACAAAAAAACCGGGAGGGTCGCCCCCTCCCGGCCTGAGCCGACCCGCTCACTCCTCCGGTGGTGGTGCACCGGGAAGATCAGGGGTCAAACGGGTTCTGGTCCGATCAATAGTCGTCGTGATCGTGGTGACCACCGCCGGCGGCGGGTTTCTTCTCTTCGGGCTTGTCGAAGATGACCGCCTCGGTGGTGAGGAGGAGACCGGCGACGGAGGCCGCATTGAGAAGGGCGGTCCGGGTCACTTTGCAGGGATCGACGACGCCCGCCTTGACGAGGTCCTCGTATTGTTGGGTGGCCACATTGAAGCCGACGTTGCCGGATTTCTCACGGACCCGGCCGACGATGAGAGAGCCTTCCAGCCCGGCGTTTTCGGCCAGGGCGCGGAGAGGTTCCTCGATGGCGCGGCGCACGATCTGGACGCCGATGGCTTCGTCTCCTTCCAACTTGAGGGCATCGAGCGCCTTTTGGGCCCGGAGCAAGGCGGTGCCGCCGCCGGGAACGATGCCTTCTTCCACCGCAGCGCGGGTGGCATGGAGGGCGTCCTCGACGCGGGCCTTTTTCTCCTTCATTTCCGGCTCGGTGGCCGCACCGACGTGGATGACGGCCACGCCGCCCGCCAGTTTGGCGAGGCGTTCCTGGAGTTTCTCGCGATCGTAGTCGGAGGTGGTTTCCTCGATTTGGCGGCGGATCTGGCTGACGCGGCCCTTGATGGCATCGCTCTTGCCCTTGCCCTCGAGGATGGTGGTCGATTCCTTGTCGACCGTGATCCGCTTGGCCTGACCGAGATCGCCCACCTGGACATTCTCGAGTTTCATGCCGAGATCTTCGGTGAGGAATTGGCCGCCGGTGAGGATGGCGATGTCTTCCAGCATGGCCTTGCGGCGGTCACCAAAGCCCGGGGCCTTGACGGCGCAGACGTGGAGGGTGCCGCGAATCTTGTTCACCACGAGGGTGGCAAGGGCTTCTCCCTCGACATCTTCAGAGATGATGAGCAGCGGGCGCCCGGCTTGGCTGACTTTTTCCAGCAGCGGGATGAGGTCGCGCAGGTTGCTCAGCTTTTTCTCGTAGATGAGGATGTAAGGGTTGTCCAGAACCGCCTCCATGCCCTCGGAATCGGTCACGAAGTAGGGCGAGAGGTAACCCTTGTCGAACTGCATGCCGTCGACCACTTCGAGGGTGGTGTCGATCGACTTGGCCTCTTCCACGGTGATGGTGCCATCCTTGCCGACCTTGTCCATGGCCTCGGCGATGATGTTGCCGATGGAGGCATCCCAGTTGGCGGAGACGGTGGCCACTTGGGCGATTTCCTTGGAGCCCTTCACCTTTTTGGAGAGGTTGGAAAGTTCCGCGGCCACGGCGTTGGCCCCTTTGAGGATGCCGCGCTGCAAGCTGATCGGGTTGCTGCCGGAGGTGACGCTCTTCAAGCCCTGGCGGAAAATCGATTCCGCGAGCACGGTGGCCGTGGTGGTGCCGTCACCGGCCACGTCGTTGGTCTTAGAGGCGACTTCGCGGATGAGCTTGGCGCCCATGTCCTCGACGGCATCGGGCAGTTCGATTTCCTTGGCCACGGTGACACCATCCTTGGTCACGGTGGGAGCGCCCCACTTCTTGGAGAGCACGACGTTGCGGCCGGCAGGTCCGAGGGTGGACTTGACCGCCTTGGCGAGGATCTCGGCGCCGGTCAGGAGCTTCTGCCGGGCGCTCTCATCAAAAATCAGTTTCTTCGCAGACATGGTTTCGGTCGGTTTCGGTTCGTTGGGTTGTCAGTTCGTTCAGTTGAAAATGGCGAGGATTTCGTCCTGCTTGAGGATCACAACCGGATCCCCGTTGAGTTTCACCTCGGTGCCGCCGTATTTGGAGATGAGCACACGGTCACCTTTCTTGACGTGGAAGACGATCTCGTTTCCCTCTTCGTCCTTGCCGCCCGTTCCCAGTTCGAGCACTTCCGCCTCCTGGGGCTTCTCCTTGGCGGCATCCGGAATGATGATTCCCCCGGCGCTCTTCTCTTCGGCGTCGAGCCGACGAACAAGAACTCGGGCACCCAATGGTTTGATCTTGGCACTCATGTCGTTTGTTTCGGGTTGTAGGTCTGGTGGTTTGGTTTCTGAAAGTTTGGGGGGCGCATCGCGACAAGCCGAAAGCGTGCCATTCGGGTTTCTTTAGGTGCAACTCACTGATTCGCAGCATGTTATGCGAAATAAGCAAGCGTCCGAACGATGGGCTTGGCCGTGGAGTCGAGCCAAAATGACGCGCGCAGCGGGCGATTTCGTCGCACCTGAAGCTTTGGTCGAGCCAAATTGGCCCGCGGACCTGCGAGACCGCTTCGGCTTCAGCCGGGATCAACGGTGCGGCGCAGGGTTTCGGTGAGTTCGGCGGCGGCCGCTTTGGAGAGGGGGGCGCGGGTGATCAGGGAAAGACAGAGGCGGCCCGCAGCGCTCTCGCATTCCAAGACGCCGAGCCATTCGTCGTCTCCGAGCGGCACATACAGTCCGGCGCCGACCGCGTCTGGTTGCATGCGGGAGCGAGCCTGTTCCAAGGTGGCGATGAGTTTGAGGGCGCAGTCGACCATGCCGGGATCATTTTCCCCTTCGCGTTCCAGGAGGGAATAGCCCTGTGGATCGACGATGCGCAGGGAGACGCAGCCGGTGACCGCGGTGACCCAGTTGGCATAAGCCAGCAGCCGCTCCCGCAATCGGGTCTCGGGGATGTGGAATCCGGTGGCGTTCCCGGGCGGGCTGGAGGGACGCGGAGGTTGCGGACCGGGAGTGGCGGGCGGCCGTTGGCTGGCGACGGCGCGCAGGGCCTTCATGGCCCGGGTGGCCCGGTGCCTGATCTCCTCCGAGGGGAGTTGGGCGAGCCGTTCCAGCTCCGGGTCGGCCGGCAGTTGGAGGTCGCTTTCCGGGCCTGGATCGAGATCGTCCAGGTCCGGGAAGTCCGCGTCGGGACCGGCTTCCCAGGGGAATTGCGGGCCCGAGGGAACGAGCGGGACCGCCGGGGGAGAGGCGGGCGGGGCGGAACCCGATGCTTGGCCGGAGGAGGGAAGGATTTGGCGGACGAGACGCGCCACCTCCCGGAGATCAATCCATGAGTCTGACGAGGCCATCGGTGCGGTTGGAGATGGCCGGGGCGAACCCCGGGAGACGTTGTTCGACTTCGGCGGCGAGTTGGTCGAAAATCAGGGCGGCGGGCAGTGGATGATGGGTGAGGAGTGCGAGAGGCACGCCATGTTCGCTGGCCCGGAGGAAAACCGGGTCTCGGGGAACGACGGCATCGAAGAGCAGTTCAGCCGGGAGGATTTCACGGAGTTTGCGGACCACTTCGGCACTCTGGGCTTGATCGCTCTGGACCATGGTGGGGACGATCCCGAGGACCTGGGTGGGCGGGTTTTTGGCCCGCAGGTCTGCCATGAGATGCAGGATTTGCGGCAGGGTGCGCAGACCGAGCGGTTCCGCCAGTTCCGGAAGGATCGCGTAGTCGCTGTGCCAGAGAACATCCCCGGTGACGCTGTGGGTTCCGCCAGCGGTGTCGATCATCACAAGATCCAGGTCCCCTGCGGCCGAGGACAATTCGGCGAGAATGGCCCCCGTGCGGCGGCGGCGCGCCACGGGATCCAGCGCGATCGGTGATTGTTCATATCGGCGGTAGTTTCCAGCCGGGAGCAGGGACAAACCGGGGACCCGGGTTTGCAGGATCAGCCCGGCGAGCAAATCGCCGCACAGGGCATCGAAAAATCCGCGATGATCGAAACTGCGTTCCACCAGGGAGAGCCCGATGGCTCCCTGGGGATCCGAGTCCACCAACAACACATTCCACCCTCGCCGAGCCAGCGAGTAGGCTAAGTTGATGGCGACGGTGGTTTTGCCGACTCCACCCTTTTGGCTGGCGATACTGACCTTGGTCACGGGATGGCCAATCTATGTCGAGCCCTGGCAGAGATGCAACCGCGAGATGCATGTTAGCGTGGCCCACCCACATTCTGCGCCTTCTGTTGGGCGGGATGCATTCGTGTGGCGAAGCGGAAGCGGAAGCGGAGTCGGCATCGCGGGAAAGTGCAGAGGCTGCCCTTGGCATTGGTGCAAGTCTGGGGAATCGGTGCTTGTGAACCATCACCCCCGGCATCGGCACTCTTCTTCCGGCTTCCGGCACCGCGTCCGGCGCCTTCATGAGGATTGGCAACGGGCGGCGCATCGGGTCCGGCTGCGGGCGAACGCCCCGCCCCACGGTTTGGCGCATCACCGGCAGGGAATTGGCCGGAGATTTGAGCAGATCCGGAGCTCCGGTGCCCGGTGGATGACCGCGTTTTTGGCGGTGCTGGGGCCGGGGTTGCTGGCAGGGCTGTCGGATGATGATCCGGCCGGGATCACCACGTATTCGATCCTCGGCGCGGAGTATGGGTATCGCTTGCTTTGGGTCATTCCGCTTTCGACGATTCTGCTCATCTGTTTCCACGTGCTCGCGGTGCGCCTCGGGGCGGGGAGCGGGAAAGGATTTGTCGGCTTGGTGCGTCACCGGTGGGGCCATGGTTGGGGATATGCCGCGGCCGGTGGCCTGCTTCTGGCCAATTTCGGGACGATCTGCGCCGAGTATGCGGGGGTGGCGGCCGCCGGTTCCTTGATCGGGATTCCGGCTTGGGCCAGCGCGCCGGTGGTCGGTGGGTTGCTCTGTGGCATGGTCGTGCTCGGCTCGTTTCACCGGATTGAACGGATCCTCCTGGTGATTTCCGCCACGCTCGCGGTCTATGTCATCGATGGCGTTCTGGCCGGTCCAGACTGGGCGGCGGTGGCCCGGCATTCCATGGTGCCCAGCATTCCGCCCGACCGATCCGGCTGGGTGGCCATCGCGGCCGCTCTCGGGACCACCCTGGCTCCGTGGGGTTTGGCCTTTCTCCAGTCGTATGCGGTCGACAAAAAGATCAGCGTCGCCAGCCTCCGTTGGGAGACCGTGGACGTGGTGACGGGATCCGTTCTGACCGGTGTGATCGGGCTGTCGATCGCCATCGCGTGTGCGGCGACGTTGCACCCGGCCGGGATCCACATCGAGACGGCGGGGGATGTGGCGCTGGCGCTGAAACCGTTGGCCGGTTCCATGGCCACCCTGTTGTTCGGGGCGGGTTTATTGGGAGCGTCCCTGCTGGCCGCGGCCATCGTCCCCCTGGCGACCGCGTATTCCCTGGCGGAAGGTTTCGGAGAACCGGCCTCGCTGGACCTGGACTCGAAACATTTCCGGTATTTTTACGCGGCCTTTGTGGGGTTGACCCTGGCGGCGGTGGTGGTGGTCTCCTGGCCGGGGATTCCACTGATCCCGCTGATTTACTTCAGTCAGGTGGTCAATGCGGTTCTCCTGCCGCTGCACGTGGTGGCGCTGCAGTTCCTGGCGTCGGATCGCGCGACGCTCGGCGAGGCGGCGCCCGGGAAATGGATGCTCAGGATGGGCTGGATCGGGGTGGCCATCACGGTGGTTTGCGTGGCGGGCCTCCTGATCGGGGGATGAGGTCCTCAGGCGGCGTCGGCCCCGGCGCGGGAGCGTGCGGAAAGGAGCGCCGTGATGCCCATGGCGATGGGGTTGCAGACGACTCCCGCGGCGAGGCCGATGACAGCGGAAATCGCGGCGCCCATCGGCCATTCGAGCATCGGCCCGAGCGAAGCCGCGAGGTGCTTGATGGTCTCCTCGGGTCCGTGGATGCCGAGTTCGTGCAGACCGTGAACCAGGATGCCCCCTCCCACCCAGAGCATCGCAAGCATACCGACTAAGCTGAGTGTCCTGAGGAAGGGGGGCATGCCGTGCACCATGGCCCGGCCGATGGTGCGAAGCGGTTCCGCGGAGGAAAGCGCCAGGTGCGCGCCGAAGTCGTCTGCCTTGACGATGAGGGCGACCGCCCCGTAGACGAGCAGGGTCACGCAAAGCCCGACCACGGCCAGAACCGCGGCTTGCAGCCAGATGCTGGAGTGGGAGACGCTGGCGAGGGCGATGGTCATGATCTCCGCCGAGAGGATGAAATCCGTGCGGATGGCGCTGGCGACTTTGGCAGCTTCCGTTTCTCCCGATGGGGCCGGGGTCTCCGCATCCTCCCCGTGCCCGTGCCCATGAGGCTGGAGAAGATCATGGACCTTGTGGTAACCTTCGAGGCAGAGATAGGCCCCGCCGAGCATCAGCAACGGAGTCAACAGCCAGGGCGCGAAGGAACTCAGCAGCAGGGCGGCTGGCAAGAGCCAGAAAAATTTGTTCCGCAAGGATCCCATCGCGATTTTGCCGATCACCGGAAGCTCGCGGTCGGCGGTAAAACCGACCACGTAACGCGGGGTGACGGCCGCATCGTCGATCACGATCCCCGCCGCCTTGCTTCCCGCCTTGGCGGCCTGGGTCGCGGCATCGTCCAGGGAAGCGGCCGCGGCTTTGGTCAGGGCCGCGATGTCGTCGAGCAGGGCAATGAGACCGGTGGTCATGCGAAAATGGCGGGATCGATCACTCCTTGGCAGGCACCCACAAGTCGGCTCATGCGTTCAATCCCTCTCCCGCCGCCGCGGAGGCAGCCGGCTCGGGAAAAGCCGTCGTAGGCAAGCGATGCCGCCCCAGCGCCTTGCCCTGGGAGGAACTCCGCTTGGCGGGACGCGCCGTTGCCCGGGCCTTGGGAGCGGGGGCATCCATCCGGGCTGCGGCCAAGCCGATGAGGCGGGCCACGTCGTAGGCGCGCACAAATGCAGGGAATTCCACCATCAGGTCCGTGCTGAGATCGTCCATCCGTTCCAGACAGAGGTCCCCTTCCACCAACAGATCCTCCAGGATCTCGCAATCCACCGGACGGCCGGACTCGTCCACTGGGATGGGGAGCGCGAGAAAGGCTCGCAAGACCGCGTCGAAATCGGGGATTTTGGCGATGGCGGCGGCGTGTTCCGGTTGCTCACAAAGTGCGGCCACGGCCAGATACATGTGGAGCTTGGCGGATTCTCGGAGAGTCATATGGGTTAATATTTCATGAATCCTGACTATTTGTAAACCTGGCTTTCACACATTTTCACGTCGGTTGGACAGCGGAGCCTCGGGTTTCCGGCCAAAGAAACTGCCCAAGATCCGTCGGCAGCGGACTGGTCCAGGCATGATCATCCACTTCGAGTTGGTGCGCGTGCAGGGCGTGACGGTCGAGCAGGAGCCGCTTCTCGAGATCCTCGGTCCATCCGCTCTCGATGAAGTCGAGATAACAGGTTTCGTCCGGGCCATAAATCTTGTCGCCGATCACGGGATGTCCGCTGTGCGCCAGGTGCACCCTGATTTGGTGCATCCGGCCTGTTTCCGGGCGGCACCGAACCAGGGCAAACGCGAGGGGCGGCCCTTCGGATTCCGGGCGGGTGCGGGTCCGGCGTTCCACCACGTCAAAGTGCGTCCGGCATGGTTTGCCGGCGGGGTGCACCAGTTGTTTGACCCAGATCGGGGATTCTGCGACTTCCCCTTTGCGCAGGATTGGGGCATCGACGGTCCACGAATCGTTTTCGGGCCATCCCGATACGATGGCGAGATAGGTTTTGCGAAACTCGCCTCGCTCCATTGCCTTGCCAAAATGGCGGGCCGTGTGGGCGTTTTTGGCCACGAGGACGAGGCCGCTGGTATCGCGGTCGAGCCGAGTGATGATCGATAGGGCGGCACCGTTGGCCAGTTCAAAGGCGAGCAATCCCCGGAGACCGTCGAGCAGGGTGGGGGGATTGTCCGGGTTGGTGGGGTGGCAGAGGAGATGGGCTGGTTTGTCCACCACGATCCAGTCGGCCGACTCGCCGACTACGGTGAAACGGGGATTGAAGAGGAGCGGACCGTTCACAGAGCGCAGTGTCGGCTGGATGTGATGAGGTGTCCGGCGGCGAGGGAGCGCGTTCCTGACAACTACGCAAAAGGAATCAGACCGCAACCCTACGAAACGCCACGTCAGGGGCAAGTTCGGAATCGAAGCCCAACCGAAGGTTCACGCGGCGGCCGCCGTTCAAGCAGGTTGACTGTGCCGGGCCCGCTCTTGGTGTGTGAGGTTTTTTCAATGCATCACCTGTCCGCCATCGACGTTGATGGTTTGTCCGGTGATGTTGCGGGCGAGGGGGGAGGCGAGGAAGACGGCGACGGCGGCCATTTCCTCGACGGTTTGCCAGCGGCCCAAGGGTGAGGTGGCGCGGATTTTGTGTTGGGCCCAGGTTTCGTAGTCCTGACGTTGTGCTTCCGGAAGGCGGGCTTGTCCGGCGGCCCAGACCGCTTCGTTGAGGGCGGTCTTGACCATGCCGGGCGAGAGGGCGTTCACCCTGACTTGGTAGGGCGCGAAGTCCTTGGCGGCGCATTGGGTGAAGTTGATCAACCCGGCCTTGGCGGCGCTGTAGGGGGGATCGGTTTGCGAGCCCATCTGCCCGGCCACGGAGACAACGAAGAGCACGGACCCCTCGCCGCGCGCGGTGAGGACCGGGGCGAAGGCGTGGGCGGCGTTGACCGCGCCGATGAGGTTCAAGTCGAGGACCCGGGCCCAAGCGGATGGGGGAACGTTCCAAAAGGGAAACCCGAATTTTCCGGAACCGCCCCCGACGGCATAGACCAAGTGATCGATGGGGCCAAGGTCCGCGGCGAACGCTTGCACCGCCTCCAGGCTGGTGGCATCCCCCTCCCGGAAGAGCACAGTGCCCGTCGGCGGTTCGGGATCAGCCTTGCGGTCGAACAGTCCCAGGCGGCAACCTTCCGCGGAAAAGGATTCTGCGATGGCGCGGCCGATTCCTTGGGCGGCTCCGAGGATGGCCACGGTTTGGCCTTCAAGTTTCAATTGCATATCCGTTTGGTTCAGACGGTCACCGGCCGGCGACGGAGGTCAGCCAGCATCCGGTGCCACTGGAGGAGTAAGCCTCCGGCCAGACCGATCATCGGGCTCAGGAGCAGCGGGATCCAGAATCCGGGGAGGGCGGCGCGGAGTTGGGGATGGGCCGGGCGCAGCACGCGAACGTAGTCCGGCCTGGCCGCGGCGGCAGTCCGTTCCGCCTCCAGTCGAAGCCGTGCTTCCTGGAGGTTTGCAAGGGTGGCGCGGCGCATCCCGTCGGTCACCTGGTAAGCGGCCAGAGCCTCCACGAGGGAGGTCTTGTGTTTGGTCTTTTCGGCTTCCAACGAAGCGATGCGTTCCCTCAGCGCATCGACTTTCAAGGCGAGAGAGGCGGTGAGGTCGGCGGCGTCTTTTTCCAGTTGGACCCGAAGGGCGGCGGCTTGCGTCCTCGCGCGGATCGCTTCCGGGTGATTGTCCGGAATCGCGGCTTTCTCTTGCGCCTGGAGCGTGGTGATGGTTCCCAGATACTCGGCCACCCAGACCATGCGGTCGGAGTTGATCAACTTGTGTCGGTTCGCGACTTGGAGAAAATCCGGGAACGGACTGTTCCGCAGTTCTTGCAGCTGGGTGTGGAGGCGTTTGTGATATTCCACGGCGGCATCCACTTCGCCCTGGCGCCGCCAGCGATCCTCCGGATGTTCTCCAAACCGTTCGCGCGCTTCGTCCAAGCTGTGGGAGACGGCTTCGTGTTCGTGTTTCGCGGTTTCAGAGGCGGCGGAGAGTGAAGTCATCGTTTCCTCCAAGCCGGCCAGCCTTTCCGGTTGGTCTCCGGCATCGGCCCGCCATCGGGTGTTCTGGTAAGCCGCGGCCAGCGCGTTCGCCAGTTGCGCGGCGCGTTGCGGATTTTCGTCGAGCACGGAGACTTCCACTTCCGCAGTTCCTGCCACGGGGCGAATGAGCAGGCGGGAGCTGGTGAGCCCGGCCTTTGCCAGTGTCTGTGGGGACCGGAGCCATTTGGCGCCCTCCTCGGCGGTTTCGGTGAGGAAGACAAACTTTGCGGAACTCCGGTAGAGTGGCGCAGAGACGCAAGAGATCACGATCGCCACGGCGGTCGCCGCCAGTCCGCAGAGCAACAGGTTTTCTCCTTGGATGGGAAGCCGCCGGAGGGTGAGTTTCGGATGGATTGGATTCATGACGAGGCGATGCATGGTGTCAGGGGTTTTCTCAGAACATCCGAATCAACCCGACATCGACCTGATGACGGGTGTAGTCGCGCGTGGCGATTGGCGAGTCCAACCGGACCAGGTGGTAACCCGCGTTGAGGTCAAAGTTGCTGATGAAGTGCCAGGTGGCTTCGAGACTGGCGGTCCAAGCGGTTTCATCGAGGCTGTTGGATTCCCCTTGGAACCCGGTGGCCAGGAGGCCCGCGGAAGCATGCAAGGAAATGAGATCGGTCAGGGCGTGTGAGGCTTCGATGAGGGATTGGGCACCCTCACGCTGGTCAAAGCCGAGGAGGGCGAGTTCGTGATCGAACTGGCCGTAGCGATTGAGCCACCGAAGCTGGGTCGTCTGCGGCTCGGCCATCCAGGTCAGGGAAGCCTCGGCCGCCGGCGTGGTCCTGGATCCGCCGGACCCGCCCTCGCGGAATTGCGCACCCGCCGCGATGTAGGCCTGGATTTGCGCTCCCAACGAAGTGTGCAAAGCGGCCAGTGTTTGGTGTCGGGTGTAGTCCAGGTTGGAACTGCGGAAGTCGACAAACTCCGCCTCGTAGCTGCCGCCCACTTGCACGGATCCGATGACCCGGTGGAGGGTCTCAATCCCTACGGCTTGGGCGGATCGTTCCTCGATTGCGGCGAGGGTGTTTCCCACATAATCAATCGCTGAAAACGTGTAGCCGCCGCGCAATTGCCAAAGCGGGGAGACATCGAAGGCGGCGGCGATCCGGTTGAAAAGAGTGTGGTAAGCCGGCTGGCGCAACGCGGTGCTCTGGGTGCCGTGGATGTCCGGGTTGGTGTCGCGCCGCATCTGGAACTCCTCAAACAGGGTCCAGCGCTGGCCGATCCCCAACTGATAACGCAGTCCCAAACCAGCCAGGTGATTTCCTTCGCGGAGCCCCGGCGCGTTCTTTCCGTAGTCGAGATAGGTGGAGTCGGCAGAGATTTCCAACCGTGAGTTCGTCAGGGTCTTTTGGATCTTGGCTCCCAGCGTGGCCCGGACGTAGCCCGAATCCACCGCCTGGGGCGAAGTCGCCACGTTGTCATCGAACCCGGCTCCCAGCGCCAGGATCACAGGAATCGGTTGCGGTGTCGGTTCCAGGATCACGCCCGGAGAGCCGGTTTCGCGAAGCGTGCTGGCAGGAAAACTGACCCACGCGATTTCGGGCGTCCGCTCATCGGTCGTCACCAGATCCGCTCCGGAGGTGGGGATGAGTTGGGACGGAGGCGCAGCCGATGCGGCGGTGTTCGCCGCGGTCTCGATGGCTTGGTCCGAGAGGTTGGACGCTTCCCGGGCCGCCGCGACGATTTCCTCTGCCTGTTCCGGGAGGATCTCGATGCCGGACCTGACGATCCGCTCGATCATGGCATCGTCTCCATCGATCGATCCCACGGCGGCCCCGATCAAGACCGGGGCGCACGCCGGTCTCATGATGACCGCATCTTCCAGGGAGGAGATGAGATCGCCCTGGGTCTGATCACCTTCCGCCAGTGCCCGGTAGGTGTCCAGGAGTTCGAGAACGGCGGAGGTGCAATCTTCCGCCTTGGCCGGGACCGGGGCAGACGAAACCGCCAGGGCCAAGCCGAGGAGCGCAAGGGAAGCACGGGGCTGGAGAGCGGAATCCAAAACGAGGAAGCAAGTCCGGTTGAGCGAGCCGGAGTTGGAGCGGGTAGACGGAATCGAACCGACATGGCCAGCTTGGAAGGCTGGAGCTTTACCATTAAGCTATACCCGCGGAAACGCGGCCCGGGAGATCTATAAACTATTTAAGTAATTAAAACTACTTAAATATTTATATTTCTTATTTTTATCAATCCCGAAGCCGTTGCTTCAACGCTGAAGGACCAGTATGAAACGGGTTGGACGTGACGTCAAGGACGACTCTCTTGTCTGGAACCGTTCATGGGATCCTGTCCCTGGAGCGCGAGATCCCCAAGGGTTTCACGGCTTCAGGATGCCGCGGTTCACGAGATTGTTCAATCGGTGGGCCACATCGGCCAAGCCGTCGCAAACGGCTTCCGTGTAGGTTCGTCCGTCGGTGGTATCGATTCCGTGCCGGGGATCCAAAGCGCGCAGGCCGGCGAGGGCCGGGTCTTCATGGTGAAAGAGTTCGACGAGCACGACCTCGAGTTTTCCGGTGGCCGCGCAAGCGGTGAGCAGGTTTCCGATCCAGCCGTCATCGGTGGAGAGACACCCGCGCGTGGTCTTGGCGGAGGCGTGGAACATGCTGAAACCGCCCTGTTGGGCCATTTCTCTGACGATGGCGGCGTTTTCTTCCATGGACAGGGTGGAATCGCCGCAGTGAGCTGCGTCCACCAGCACCTTGAAGAACGGTCGCCCGATCTCCGCGTTCGCCGCTTTCACAAAGGTCCAAGCTTTGCCGACATCGGTGAATGTCTGGAATTCGACTCCGCGCAAAAATTCGATGTGCCAAGCCTTGATGCCGCTTCCTTCGACACCGGCCTCGCGATACGCACGGGCGTGGACCCGGACGTTCTGGGCCACGGCGGCGTCGAATGCGGCCCCGGTGAGCGGGGTGGCGCCTGGTTTCATCCATTCCTCGATGGAGGTGGAGGAGACGTGTTCGATTCCGAATTGTTTGGCGATCTGGAGCCCGTTCACGAGCATCGCCACGACGGTGTTTTCGTCCGCCGGATCCATCGGATTGCCGCCGGCCACCATCATGATCATGTGGGGCTTCATGCCGATGGCCTTGATGCCGCCGAAGAGATCTTCGACATCGTTCGGGTCCATCCCGGGGAAGACCGGGACCTGGGCTGAAGTGATCCGGACCGGGGAGACTTGGCGGAGGTGAGCCAGCTCGGCCACGGAGAGGAGGCGGCCATCTTCACCGCGCGGCAGTCTTCCGTTGGCGTCAGGCACAAGCCCTCCGACGAATTTGATGTGGGTGGGCACAACGCCCAATTCGAGGTCCGGTTTGAGGGTGATGGTGGACATGGTTTGCAGGGAGTCTCCCTAACGTGACCGGGTCCGGGTTTCAAGGCCGGATTTCGCGGACCGGATCAGGGCGATGCCTGTCCCGGTCCGCGGTCCTTTGCAGCGGGCCAGCCTCAAGCGGCGCCCAGCATGCCGTGCGGATCGAGAATGAACTTCTTGGCCGCCCCCTTATCAAAGTCTTGGTAACCGCGCGGAGCGTCGTCTAACCCGATGACCGTGACGTTGGTGGCGATCGACGGGGAGGTTTTGCCCCACAAAATCGCCTGCATGAGTTGGCGATGGTAACGCATGACCGGGCACTGACCGGTAGTGAAGTGCAGGCTCTTGGCCCAGCCCAAACCGATCCGGAGGGAGAGGTTGCCGGTCTTGGCCGCTTCGTCGACGCCGCCCGGATCATCCGTGACGTAGAGTCCGGGGATGCCGACGCCGCCGCCGACCCTGGTGACCTCCATCATCTGGTTGAGCACCGTGGCGGGACGTTCCACGGCGGCTTGAGCGCCATGACCGCGCGCTTCGAAGCCGACGCAATCGACCGCGCAATCGACTTGGGGTTCACCCACGATGGCCGCGATCCGCTCCGGCAAGCTGCCGCCCTGTTTGAGGTCGATCGTTTCGCAACCGAACTTGCGGGCCTGGGCGAGACGTTCTTCGATCAGGTCGCCAACGATGACGCAGGCGGCGCCGAGCAGATGGGCCGAAGCGGCACAGGCCAAGCCGACCGGGCCGGCCCCGGCGATGTAGACCGTGCTGCCGGGACCGACACCCGCAGTGACCGCTCCGTGATAGCCGGTGGGGAAGATATCGGACAGAAGGGCCAGGTCCCGGATTTTCTCCATGGCCTGATCCCGGTCGGGGAACTTGAGGAGATTGAAATCCGCATACGGCACCATGACGTAACGGGCTTGGCCGCCGATCCAGCCGCCCATGTCCACGTAACCGTAGGCAGCACCCGGGCGGGCCGGGTTGACGTTGAGACAAACACCGGTGTGCCCGGACTTGCAGCTGCGGCAACGACCACAGGCGATATTGAACGGCACGGAGACGATATCACCGATCTCGAGGAACTCCACGTCCCGTCCCTTTTCCACGACTTGGCCGGTGATTTCGTGACCCAGCACCAAGCCGGCCGGTGCGGTGGTTCGGCCGCGCACCATGTGTTGGTCCGAACCACAGATGTTCGTGGCCACGACTTTGAGGATCACGCCGTGCTGGCAGATCCGGTTGTTTCCAGGGTGCTTGAGCTCCAGCTTTGCATCTTCGAGTTCTCTGACTTCGACTTTGCCGGGTTCGACGTAGACCACGCCGCGATTTTTATCAGACATGTTTGGGCAACAGGGTTGGGGGTTGGGGTGTGTTCTGGGAGGTGGCCCACCCTACTCGGGTCTCCCGGACCGGGGCAACAGAAAAATACGCATTGACCTCACCCCTGTCTCTTCCAATGATTCGTCATGATGTTTCGTTCAACCCTCTGTCTCGCCCTCGGGCTTCTCGCGATGGAAGCAAATGGCCAAGTCGCCTACGAATTGGTCCCCAACTGGCTGACGCCCCCGCCCGGCATGGAAACCATCGGGAATTCCCACGGCGAGATCGCGGTCGATTCCAAAGGGAACATCTACGTGAGCGTGGAGGGGGAGAAATCCGGCATCCAGGTTTACCACCCGGACGGCAAATATTCGCACAATGTTCCCGGCCTCCCCGGCACGCTGCACGGGTTCGTCATCAAGAATGATCTCATTTACGCCTCCGTGCTCGGTCAGCAAAAGGTCATCAAGACCCAGCTCGATGGCAAGGTCCTCCTCGAAATCCCCAAGGAATCTTTCCCGGAGGAGAAGCGCAAGAAGGCGGATGGCAGCCCGCGCGGCCTCGCCCTCACCAGTGTGGACGTGGCTCCCAACGGCGACATCTATGTGGTCGATGGATACGGCGAGGATTGGATTTTCCAGTTCGACAAGGACGGGAAGTTCAAGAGCGTTTTCGGCGGACGGGGCGCCCCTTGGAACCTCAAGAACTGCCACAAGATCTTCATCGATCCCCGCTACGCCGAGCCGCGGATTCTCTGTTGTGACCGGGTCAATCTCCGGCTGCTCCATCTCGGTCTCGACGGTTCGATCATCGGGGAACACGCCACCGGTTTGCGCCGCCCCAGTTCCGCCTCTTTCCACGGAGATCTGGTCGCCATCGCCGAGATCGATGGCCGGGTTTCGGTGATCGACAAGGAGGGCAAGAGCGTCGCCACCCTCGGCCAGAATGACACCAACGGGGAGAAGAACACCAACAACGTCGAGCCCGCGAAGTGGCGTCAGGGCATCTGCACCGGTCCTCACGGCATCACGTTCGATGCCCAGGGCAACCTCCTGATGGCGGAGTGGAACAAGTGGGGCCGCGTCCTCCGCTGGAACCTCAAGAAGTGAGCTTGCCCGTTCCCGGTTCCCGGTCCAGCGGAGCGGGAATCAGGAACCATCCCATCATGCAGATTCGACTTCCGGCGTTCGTTTTCGGGTTCCTTCTCAGCTTGCCGTGCGGGGCTTGGGCCCATGGGTCTGAATACGTCTACGCGCGGTTGGTCCTGGTGGGGAAGCCGCGCCTGGAAGTCAGTCTGGAATACAACGACAATCCGGTCGTCGATTCCCAGGAGCAGGCCCGTCTCATTCTGGAGAAGGAGCTCTTGTTGCGATTCGACGGCCGGGAGGCGGACTTGGCCGCTCTGGCCCCGCGCGCTGTGTGGAGCGAGGCCAGAACCTTTCCCCAGTCCGCGCCGGTGCCGGTCCCGCAGCCTGGCGAGGGCATCGATCATCGGCTCCTGACGGTGTCGATTGAAGTTTCGGGTCCCTTTCAGCTCTCGCTCAAGCCGGGAAGTGAACAAGCCGTGATCTATTGGGTCGACGAAGCCTGGGCGGGACCGGATGGTCCGGAAATGCCCGCGCGCTGGAAGATTCTCTTGTCCGGGGATATCTCTCCGGAAGTGATCGTCCCCAAGTCCTAACCGATTTTTTTCGGGACCGAGAGCTTTCGATGCCTTTCCTTCCTTCCACGACCAAAAACTCGGGAGTTCCGCTGGTGAAACTCTGCGGCTTTGCCACCGGGCCGTCAGCCCGCGAAGCCGTTGCTGCCGGGGCCGACGCCATCGGCATCAATTTTTGGCGCGGATCGAAACGGTTCATCGCGCTGGACGAGGCGGCTTCCTGGCTCGGGACGTTGGCTGGGCAGGTCTGCCGGGTGGGTCTTTTCGTGAATCCGGTCCTCGAAGAGATTGAGGCTGCGGTGGATCGTGGGGTGCTCGATGCCCTGCAACTGCACGGCATCACCGATCCAGGGTTCATTGCGGAAGCCGTCATGTTTGGATTGCCGGTGATCCAAGCGATCGGGGTGGGGGAGCAGGGTCCGCTGGCGGATCCGGCGGAGTTTGGCACGCCCTGGATTCTTCTGGATGCCCACGTCCCGGGTGCCTTTGGCGGGACCGGCAAGACCTTTTCCTGGCACCAATTCCACGAAGTCGCGCGGGCTCATCCCTCGCAACATTTCTTTCTTGCCGGCGGGTTGACCTCCGAGAACGTGGCCGAGGCCATTCGCATCGCCCAGCCCTACGCCGTCGATGCCGCCAGTGGCGTGGAATCCGCTCCCGGAATCAAAGATCCCGTTCGGATGCGGGATTTCGTGGAGGCGGTGCAAGGGGCTCGCGCTCGCGGTTGAAGCGCCGGGCTCAGATGCGTCCCAGGCGATGCAGCACCGGCTGCCGGAGGAAATGGGATTCGAACTCCGGAAGTTGCAGCATGGATTTCTGACGGGGCTGATGACCATGGGCGACGGTGGAAGCCGCCTGGCGCAGTTCGTTCCAACGGGGCCAGGGGGCGTCCGGGGCGTGGGCGATATGACGCAGAAGGCTGAGCCATTCGGTCAAAGCGCGCTCGATGTCGCCGCGGCCGAACTCAGCCTGTTCTTCGTCCCGGTCCCGGTGACGGCCGGCCAAGAACGCCGCGACCACCTCCGCGGCGCCCTCTCCGTAAGTGGGTGGCACCCCGAGCCGGAGGTAACCGGGAAATTCGGCGGTGCCGTAAGCCTGACGGCAGGCGAGGCCGAGGCGTTCGCTCGGGGTGTCCTGTCTTGCGTCTGATTCGAAGCGGTAACCGGCTCGGAGATTGGCGAGGTGGGTGACGATGTCTTTCACCGGATAGGTTTCGTCTTCCAGAGCCGCCGCGATGGCCAGGCCTTCTCCCTGATGGAAGTAACTGAAGATGAGGCCTCGAAGGGTGGGGCGGCCATTGGCTTCGATCAAGCCCAGTTGGCGCCAGGCATGCGCCGCGGAACCGGGTTGGGGTTGCATCGACTCCCCCGACGCCTCGTTGAGGTATCCGGTGGCGAACCGGACGCGGACGGAGCGCCGTTCGGGATCGATCAACCAAGCCCCGGAGCGGTCGCGACAGGCTTGGACCTTGAGAGCGCCGAGATCGACGATGGCATGGAGAAATCCGTCGCGGACGGTGAGATCGCGCAAGGCGGCTCCGGGGGCCAGGCCCTGCACGGCGTCGGTGACCCAGGGGATCAGGTCCGCGGGATCAAAGGCTTCAAGCCGACGGCGCGGCGGGGCCACGGAGCGCCATCGTTTGGTGAGCCAGGCCTTGCCGGCTTCGTCGACTTTGGCCAATTGGATTTCCGCGCCGTAGATCGAGCCATCGCTCTCGGGAATCTTGCAGAGCCTTCCGATCGGACGGGCGAGTTCCTGCATGTAGGCGCCGGTGCGCAGGGCGGGTTGCCAGCCCCGTTTGCCGGTCCAGGCCAGTGCTTCCCGGAGTTGCACCGTGCCGACGGCGTCCGGAGATTCCCGTTCCCATTCCTCCGCCGCGTTCCGAATCTCCCGGTAACCGGGATCGATCCCGAAAAGCGTTTGTCCGGAGAGCGGCAGGCCATTGTCCGGGGCAGGATCTTCCCCGGCGGTGAAGCCCAGGCCGATGGCGCGGGGAGAGAAAAGGCGTTCCGTGAGTTCCGCGGCGGCTTGGAAGGGAGAGTCTCCCCGGCGACCGGCAGCTTCCATGACGCGCAAGAGCGTGGGCCAATCCACCCGGTTGGCGCGTCGCAGCGTCTTGGGCCGGGCATCGCTGAGGCGCGGGCCGTTTTCGATGCAGAGCGCGTAGCCCACTTCATCCAAGCCGCGGCGGCCCGCCCGGCCATACATCTGGAGGAGTTCGTCCGGGGTGAGCTCGCGCTGGAAGAGGCCGTCCTGGTATTGGGTGTCGGACACCAGCACGGAGCGGACAGAAAAATTGATGCCGGCAGCGAGACCGGTGGTGGCGACGATGACACGCAGCTGTCCAGATTTGGCCAGGGGCTCGATGATGCCGGCGCGCTGGGCGAAGGTGAGGCCGCTGTGGTGATAGGCCACGCGGTTGCGGATCATCTTGGACAACTGCGGGCCGAGCGCTGCTTCCTGGGCGGCGGAAAGCGGGACCGGTTTGCCCTGGGGCAGGGCGGCACTGATTTGCCGGGCGATTTTTTCCGCCGCCTTGCGTTGCGGGGCGAAGATGAGCAGGGGCGCGCAATCGCTCATGAGAACGGAAACGGCCACGCGCGGCCAGAAGCCCTTGATCGAATTCGGGGCGGCCCGGGTCAAACTTTGCACGGGGATGTCTTCCAGGGGCACCGGCCTTTCCCTGTGTTCCACGTGGACCACGTCCCGGCCCAAGCCACGCATCCAGGCGGCGATGTCGTGTCCATTGGCCACGGAGCCGCTCATCAGGAGAAGCTGCGTTGAGGGCGGGGAAAGGACGATGGCCAGTTCATAGTTCAAGCCACGTCGGGCATCTCCGATCATCTGGTATTCATCGATGACCAGCAGTCGCGGTCCGTCCCCGGAGAGAAAGCGTTCCCGTTGGGTTTCCAGAGTGGCGACCACCACCGGGGCGTCGGTGTCCACGGCGAGGTCGCCCGTGGCGATCCCGACGCGCCAACCCGCCGCCTTCCAGGTCCTCCATTTGTCATTGGCCAGCGCCCGGGTCGGCACGGTGTAGACCGCTTGGCCGCGCAGGGCGCCGGATTTCACGAGCAGTTCGAAGACGAAGGTTTTGCCCGCGCCGGTGGGAGCGCCGAGAACGACATCCTGGCCAGCCTTGAGCGACCGGACCGCTTCCTGTTGCCACAGGTCGGGAAGCTCCAAGTGACTTGCGAGAGCTTCGAGATTCATAGCACTCTTTTGGACCGTCTCCCTTTCCGGGGCTATTCAATTCCGCAGACTTCCGGTTCCACCAAACCCCTGCCCTGGCAAGGGAAAGGCATTTCTTCGGTGCAACGGCGCTCGTCGTGGGTATCTTCACGCGCCTTGGAACGTATCTTGCAGCGGAGCCTCCAGCAACTCAGAGAGAATACAAGTGAACACAGAATCCCTGCCGGAAAATGGACACGCCCGCGTCGTCGTGATGTTTGGCTCGCAATCCGGAACCGCGGAAGAGTTGGCCAAGAATTTTGGCCGCAAACTCGCCGCCCTTGGCTATGAAGCCCCGGTCGTTGACATGGCAAAATTTCGCGAGGTCGATCTGACCCGGGAGAAATACCTCTTGGCCGTCTCGAGCACCTGGGGGGAGGGCGAGCCGCCGGACAACGCGGTCGATTTCTGGAATCACCTCGAATCCGCGGAAGCGCCGAGGCTGGAGAATCTCAGTTTTTCCGTCCTGGGGCTGGGCGACACGGATTACAAGATTTTCTGCGGGATGGGCAAGAATCTGGATCGTCGGTTCGAGGAGTTGGGGGCGCGTCGGTTTGCGCCGCGCACCGATTGCCCGTTGGAGTTTGAAGAACCGGCCCAGGCTTGGTGGAGTTCCGTCACCGGCGCGTTGCATCAACTGGCTCCGGTTCAGGTGCCAGGCACCGTGGCCGCCGCCGGGGAAAAGGAGGAGGAAGAAGTTCCGGCTGGTTATTCCAAGAAGAATCCGTTTCCCGCCTCGCTTCTGGTTCAGAAGCGACTTTGCGGTCCGGGTTCACCCAAGGACACCCGGCACTTGGAGTTCAGTCTGGCCGGTTCCGGACTGAGCTATGAGGTGGGCGATTCCCTCGGGCTGGTTCCGAGGAACGATCCGGCGCTGGTGGAGGAGTTGTTGCAGTGTGTCGGCTGTTCCGGGGAGGAGAGCGTCCTGACCCCGGAGAACAGGGAGACTTCCTTGCGCGCGGCCCTCATCGGCAGCTACTCGATCACCGGCATCTCCCGAAAATTTCTCAAGGATTTCGCGGACCGGGCCAAGGATTTCTACCTGAAACACTTGCTGCTCCCGGAGATGAACAAGGATTTCCAAGCCTGGTGCGAGGGACGCGAGATCGTCGATCTTTTCCTGGCGTTTCCCCAGGTGAAATACGCCGCGGAGGAATTGGTTGCGGTCCTGGGCAAACTGAACCCGAGGCTTTACTCGATCTCCTCCAGCCTCAAGAAACACCCCGATCAGGTCCATCTCACCGTGGCGCGTGTGGAGTATGAATCGCGCGGCCGCCGCCGCCTCGGCGTAGCTTCCACCTTCCTGGCGGATCGTTTGCCGGATGGCGACACCGCCGGCGTTTTCGTGCAGGCGGCCAAAGGATTCAAGCCACCCACCGATCCCGCGGTGCCCATGATCATGGTGGGTCCGGGAACCGGGATTGCTCCGTTTCGGGCCTTTCTTGAGGAACGGGAAGCCGTCGGGGCCACGGGTCGGAACTGGCTCTTTTTCGGCAACCCCCACCGCGCCCTCGACTATTTTTACGAGGACGAGTTCGAGGCCTATCATGCCAGTGGCTTCCTCACCCGACTGGATTTGGCCTGGTCACGTGATCAGGGGGAGAAGGTCTATGTCCAGCATCTCCTGGCCAGACAGGGCCGGGACATCTGGGCCTGGCTGGAGGAAGGCGCGCATTTTTACGTGTGTGGCGACGCCTCGAAAATGGCGAAGGACGTGGATGACGCCCTGCACGAATTGATCGCCACGCACGGTGGCATGAGCACGGACGACGCGGCGAACTATGTGAAGCAGATGAAGAAGGACAAGCGTTACCAGCGCGACGTGTATTGAGGCGCGCCGCCCGCCTTCCAGATTCATTGCGCGAGAGGCTGGTCAAGCGGACGGTGGTCCGGTATGCTCCCGCCCATGAAACGCTCTCTTTCACGCCGACGTCTCTTGCAAAGCGCTTGCGCCGCGGGGGGCGCATCCTTGTGGCCCGGGACGGGCACGGCCGCGCCGGACGGATTGCGGATCGCTCCGTTCCGATTCGAGGTGACGCCGCCTCCGGGGCATCCGCTTTGTGGGGGATGGATCACGCCGGTGGTGGACGTGGAAGATTCTTTGGAGGCCATCGGGTTTGTGTTGTTGGGGGCGGGTGATCCGGTGGTGGTTTGCGCGGTGGATTGGACGGGCATTCTTGATGTGAAGGTTGGTTCATGCGAAACCCTGCATTCCTACGGGCTTTCCTGCAAACGGGATCGGGGGTGTGAATGCGGTGTCGTGGAGAATCGTGCGCCCAAGTTGTCATGGTCTGTCATGCGCGGGGCTTGGGGTGAAAGGGGGCGTAGCCGCAGCCTTTTCACTGATCGTAAATCAGGTCGATCTCCTCGTCTGGAAGCAATTCGTTTCGATGTTCGTAGATGTCGCCCAGCTTCTTGAGTGCGGCGAGGCGGCCGAGGAATCGTCGCTAAGAGTGGCATGCGATCCGCGCACGCGACAAAGCTGACCGTCGAGTCGTCGGAACCGAGTGAGATGAGGGTCGGCGTCCATGCGGTCTTCTTCCTCTGGCGGGCTACGATCGGAATCGCTTGAAGGCCGGCCCAGTGGATGGTGGAAGTTCCCCATGGACTGTTGGGGCGCATGATCAGAGGAAGCACTGAGCGATGGACTACTGAAGGGCTTACCGATGGGATGTTTGTTGCGCCTCAAAGTAATTGCCCCGCCCGATCTCTCACCGCTCGGAGGTGGTCTGGTCACTCTCTCAGTAAAATGCATTCCGATGCTCATCGGCGTTGTGCGGTTTCCAGGGCGTAGAAACGGCCGATCCGGTTCGTTGACACGCGGACTGCGGCATGAGTCCGCATTCCGAACCAACCCATCGTCCCGAACCGCTCCTCACCGAAATCGAGGCCTGCGAGTTCCTCCGCATCCGTCCCCGGCAGCTCTATGCCTGGCGCAAGCAGGGTCTGATCCCCTATGTCCGGATCAGCCGTTCCGTGCGCTACCGCCGCAGTGAACTGGAGGCTGCGCTCGACAAGATGAGCGTGAGTGTCCCCACCCCGGGTCACCTCAACACGTCAGCAGATCGCTGAATCGCTTCTCTTTCCCTTCCAGTAGCATGAAGCGACCCCATCGAGACTGGGCGAAGATTCGCGCCCACTACGAGTCCTCCGGCGAATCTCTGCGGCAGTTGGCAGCCCGGTTCGACATCCCCGAGCGAACCGTTTCCCGCCGATCCGCCAAGGAAGGATGGCAATAGGTCGGCAGCGGTGCCCACGAGAATCGCAGCGTCAGTGGGAGCGAGGCGGAAGTGGATGGCAGCAGTTCCCCTCAATGTGGCGGTGCCGGGGCAAACCATGGCAGCACACCGGAACAAGACGCTCTTCAGAGTGGCAGCACTCCACTTTCGGAGGGCGGGATTTTCGAGATCCCCGCCGCCATCAACGAGTGGGACAGGTTGGCTGCCTCCCGCTTCTATCTCCAGCAGCTCAACTGGGCGGTGCATCATCTCAGCGCCCCAGATCGCGGGCAACCCCACGAGAGGGGGAAGAAGCCCGTTTCCAAGGGGTGGAAGGAGCATCAGGCGGCCGATGTCGAGCTACAAGATCTCAAAGAAGTCTTCGCTACTGGCACAAGCTTCAACCTTGGCGTGGTGGTCCGCCCGCCCTTCGTCGCAGTCGATCTCGACAGCAAGCCCGACCAGGGAGACTCCGTGCGCGCTTGGCTGGCGGAGCGTCCTGAGCTGACCGCAGTGCCCCGCGAGCGTACCGGAGGGGGAGCCCATCTCCACTTCTTGTGCCCCGACCTTCCCGAGGCCGTTCTCAAAGCCAGGCGCCCCCTCACCGCCCAGCTGACCCCGAAGGTCACCGCCGAACTCTACAGCAATGGCCACAACCTGGTGTTGGCGCCTTCCATTCACCGGTCGGGCCACCGTTACATCTGGGAAGTAACCGGGCCGATCCCGGAAGTCAGCTGGGCGCTTCTCGTCGAGTGGTTCGGCTTCGGCCTTCCGGAGAGAAAGACCGGCAGGAAAGAAAAGCGCCCGGATTGGAAGGCCGAATATCAGGGAGACGTTCATACCTTGGATATTCTCGCCCTGTTTCGCCAGGCGGGACGGCTCGGCGACTGCCTGGATCCCGACAGCGAAAAGTGGGCGGTGCGATGTCTCTGGGAAGCAGAGCACTCCACCGAGCCCCAGGCCGAGCCCGGTTCGGACACGGTTATTTTCGCCGGTAAACCGCCCGGATTCAAATGCCTGCACGCCCATTGCGACGGCCGATCCCTGGCGGACGTTTGCCAGTGGTTCGAGGCGCGAACCAAGGGCGTGATCGATCGCCATTGCACCAGGCTCCGCAGCAACCTGGTGGAAAAGTCGGTCGAGAGTTCCCAGCCGGTTTCGGCCTGGGGCACCGGACCGGAGAACCCGAACCAATGGCTCCTCCGGAGGCACGGCCGTCCCTTCGAAACGATGGAGGACCGCAACACCGGCGAGACCGTGGTCGTCGACTTCAACTTCCACTACTGGGCCGGGCGATTCGCCTTCGAGAATCTCGTCATCTATGAGCCGTCCTCTCACCAATTCTACGCCTACGAAGAGGAACTGGGCTTGTGGCGCTGGATCACCGAAGCGAGCCTGCGCCAGAGGATCGCAATCTACCTCTTAAAGCAGTCGCGAGACTTCAATAACGCGATCTTGGAGCTTCGCCGCAAGCAGGACCGGCTTGCTAGCATGGTCACCGTGATCGAGGCCGAGACGGAACGGCGCAACGCCTTCCGGCGCGACGGGCGGGTCATCCATCTGGCCAACGGCATGTTGCATCTCGATGTCGATCCGCCCGAGCTGCGTTCGTTCTCGCCCCACTATTTCAGCCTTCACCAGTGTCCCGTGCCCTTCGCGGCGGAGGCGGTTTGTCCCTGGTTTCTCGGCGATCTGGTCCTCTCCTCGATGTCGCCCGAGGATGCTGATTTGCTTCAATTGATGGGCGGCCTCTACCTCACCGGCCGCAACAGCTGGCAGAAGATGCTCATCCTCGCCGGAACCGGAGGCGCGGGAAAAGGCACCATCGCCCGAGTGATCCAGGGTTTGGTGGGGATGCAAAACGTCAAGCAGTTGCGCACCCGGCTGCTCGACGACCGCTTCGAGTTGGATAACCTGGAACAGGCCAGTCTGCTCGTGGGCTCGGATGTGGACGGCGACTTCCTGTCCTGCCGTGGGGCCAAGGTGATCAAGGCCCTTACCGGCGGCGACCCGCTAACCATGGAGACCAAGGGTGGCCGCAAGCGCGACATCCTCGGCGAGCACAACGTCCTCATCACCTGCAACGACCGCCTCCGCGTGAAGCTCGATGGCGACGAGAGCGCCTGGAAGCGACGCCTGCTTCTCATCGAGTTCGACCGGTCCGCCGGCAGGCAGATCGATGACTTCGACCGGCTACTGCTCGAAGAAGAAGGCAGCGGCATCCTCAACTGGTTTCTCGTCGGCGCGCTCAAGCTTCGCCGGCTCTCGGAGACGGGCGGTCGCTTCCCCGTGAGCGCCGCCCAGGAGGATCGCATCGACGCGCTGCTGGCCGAGAGCGATTCCCTGCGCCTCTTCGTCAAGCGGAAAGTGAGGCGCCAGGAAGATGCTTCGCTAACCACGGAGGAGATACTCGTCGCCTACGAAAACTTCTGTTCCAACCAGAACTGGACAGCCCTTCAGAAGCACCGGTTCGAACAGCAACTCGGCCCGCTCATGATGGAGTTCCACCGCGCGGGCAAGCGCAACGACATCTCCCGAGGTTCCTCAATCAAGCGGGGTTTCAAGCACGTTAGCCTTCTGGATGAGGGCGGCTTGGCAGATTCCGAAGTTGAACCCTTGTTCGCACCGAGATGAACCGCCCAGTCATCCCAACCACCGCTTCTCTTGGCGATTCCGCAAAGCCGTTCGGACAGCTTCTGCAACGCATCGATGTGGTCGCCATCGAAGGGCGTCTGGAAGCGCTCAGAGACTCACTTCTGGCCGTCGCTGAACGCGAAGATCCCGATCACGTGATTGAGTCCGAAAAGCCCGTCCGAAGCGTCCGGGCCTCCATAGCGCTCTCCCTCCCGGACGTTTCGGACGGCTTTGAAGTTACTTACGCGCGTACGCAGGAAGAAAACGAAAACAGGAAATCGGGATTTGAAGAAGCGCTCTTGCCTGGAACCCGAGGGAGTAGCGCGAATGCCGTCCGAAATGTCCGGGTTTGTCCGGGGAATCGGCCTGCACGGGAGACCAGCTTCTGCTCATCGCGGGCGGACTTCGACCGCGTCATTGACGATCTCATCCTCTCTTCTACCGGTCGGATCGCCCTGGACATCGAAACCCACGGCCCGCGGAAGGGCGACGGCCTTGATCCCTGGCGCGGCGACATCCGCCTCCTCACCCTGCGGCGGGACGCCGGACCGGTGTGGATGCTCGACCTCATGGCGCTCGGCTACGACCTGGGCGCGCTGGGCGAGATACTGAGGGAGGCCACGATCGTGGCTCATAATGCAAAGTTCGATGCCTTGTGGCTTCGGGTGAAATGCGGGCTGCGGCTCCCGAAGGTGATCTGCACGCTCACCGCCGCCCGGCTTTTGGCTGCCGGAACCAAGCCCGGCAACAACCTCGACCAATGCCTCCAGCGGCACTTCGGCATCGCGCCGGGCCCGGACCAGAGCCGGTCCGATTGGGGGGCCATGTTCCTCACCGAAGACCAGCTCACCTACGCGGCCCGGGACGTGGCCCACCTCCACGACTTGGCCGGAGTGCTGGAGGCGGAGATCGGGAAAGCGGGCCTGGAGAACGTGTGGGCGCTGGAGAGCGATCTCCTGCCGCGCGTGGTGGAGATGGAGGCCGCCGGCATCCGGGTGGACGCCGATAAGCTTCGAACGATCGCCGCCAAAGCAAACGCCGATGCGATCCAGGCGAGTGCCGCTCTACGCGAAGCCCTGGGCAAACCCAGCCTCAACCCGGCCAGCCAGCCCCAGCTCCTGGCCGCGCTCCGGGCCGCCGGGCTCGAACTGGATTCCACGGCCGAGGCAGCGCTCAAGGAAGCGGACGACGGGCGAATCGTGCCTCTGGTGCTGGCTCACCGGGAAGCGATCAAACGGGCCCAGCAAGCCGAATCCCTCCTGGCCCACGTGCAAGCCGATGGTCGCATTCACGCGAGGTTCGAACCAACCGGCACGGCGACTGGCCGATTCTCCTCGAAGGAGCCGAACCTCCAGAACATCGGAAGGGGCGAGTTGCGCGAGGCGTTCGTGCCCGAGCCCGGCCACAAGTTCGTCGTGGCCGACTACTCCCAGGTGGAGCTGCGGGCCGCGGCTGCCATCGCGGGCGAGACCAAGATGATCGAGGCGTATCGGGCTGGGGCGGATCTGCACAAGCTCACTGCATCC
>QQNE01000008.1 GCA_003402735.1 Verrucomicrobiota bacterium | reverse complement strand
TCGGATGCCTACAATTCGGCGCCGGAGGCCGCGGAATTTTATGAGTTCCTTCAGACCATGGAGGTTTACCGCTCACTCACCGGGCAGGACACCACCCTGGTGCTCTCGACGGACAGCGATGTCTTTCAGTTCCTGAAATCGATGGAGCCGGAGAGCCGCAAGAAAATTGTGACTCCGTCCTTTGATCCTGACAAGGAACTGCCTTTATTTCTCCGGGACAAATAACCACGAGAGGACATGATCAAATTTCTGCACACGCGCATCCGGGTGGCGGATTTGGAACGGAGCATCAGCTTCTATGAGAAGCTCGGATACCGCCTGAGCCGCCGCACGGACAAATCCCCGGCGGGAAACCAGCTGGCGTTCCTGGAACTGGACGGGAACGATCATTTCATGGAGCTTTGTTACTCGCCGGATTTCCGGGTTTCGTTTCCGGAAGACCTGATGCACACTGCGTTGGGAGTGCCGGACATCGTGGCCTACTGCGATGGCTTGGAGCAAGCGGGCTTGGAGGTGTGGCCCGGAGATTGGCGCGAGGCGTTTCCCTCGGGAGCGAAGCAAAAGATGGCTTTTGTGACGGATCCGGACGGATACGAAGTGGAAATTCTCGAGCGCAAATGAGCTCCGCACGAGGGGCGGGGATGTTTCCCTGGTTCGCGTCGCTCTGGGCTTTGGCCACCCTGGTTCACCAGCTCTCCTTTACGTTTTGGCTGCAGACCTGGGAGGGGTGGCTCCTCACCTTCGCGACTTGCCTGGTGGTGCTCGAGCCGCGTTGTCTGGTTCGGTTCAGCGCGTTGATCCTCTTTTCCCTGCTGAACTTGTGGCACAAACTTCCGTTCGTGCCCAATCACATGCTGTTCGAGGGCATGTTGAACCTCACCATCCTCCTGGTGATTTGCGGGGTGGTGGGTCGCCGGTCCCTCGGATTTCCGGCGTGGAGCCGGATCCTGCGCGAGTTCGTTGTGAGATTCCGCCTGTTCTTTTTGGCGTGCGGAGCCAAGGCGGTCTTTTTGTTGGCCACGGAAGCGCCCCGGAATCCGGCCCTGGGCGGGGCAACGAGCGCCATCCTTTTGATGGGGCTCGGGCAGGCCCTGGCCGGAAGACCGCCGCAGTCGCGAGGGGGCGAGGAGGTGGTGGCGGAGGTGGCTCCGATCCTTCGGGTGCAGGCGGTGGTGGTTTACTGGTGGGCAGTCATCCAGAAGTTGAATCATGACTACTTCAATCCGGAAGTCAGTTGCGGAGCGGTCTTGCACCGAGACATGGCGGGATTCTTGCCCTTTTTGCCCACGGCGGAATGGGCGATTTGCCTGGCGATCTACGGATCCCTGGCTCTGGAGTTTGTCATCCCGCTGTTGCTGCTCCTTCCGAAAACCCGTCCGTTCGGGATTTTCCTGGGAGTTTTGTTTCATCTCTGGCTTTCCATTCACCCGGCCGGCGGGATCTACAGCTTCAGCGCCCTGCTGTTCGCGCTCTACTTCCTCTTCCTGCCCGCCTCGGTCCTGCCCGGGTGGGAACGCCTCATGGAGAGACAACTGTCGTGGTTGCAGAAGCGGACGGGGTTTTCCCTGGCGGTCTGGCTGCCGCGCATCGTGATCGGCCTCTTTTTGGTTGGGGTTTTGTCTCAGGCGATGTGTTATACAGTCCTGGGGCGGACCCGCGAGACCTTCGAGGTGGCGAACCGGATCGGGTTCTGGCTCTGGGCCGTGTTTGGGGTTTGGTTGGGAGGGACCCACCTTGCGGCGATGTGGCAGGCGCGGGAGGAACCGATGGAATGGCCGAACCGCCCGGTGGGTTCGGTGGCTTGGGTGGTGGTGTTGCTGGTGATCGGGAATGGGTTGAGTCCTTGGATCGGGCTGAAGACGCAAACCTGCTTTTCGATGTATAGCAATCTGCGCAGCGAAGCGTTCGGGAACCATCTCTTCCTCGAGCGGATCGATCTGTTCGGGTATCAGTTGGATCTGGTGGAGTTGGTGGCGTCCGAGCCCGATCTTCTGGATCCCACCGGCAGCCCGACCCGGTTGCAGCACTTTGCCAATACGGGGCGGATCTTTCCTTACTTTGAACTCCGGCGCCTGGTGAGTGAGCACCGCGGGGACCTCCGGATGACGTATCGCCGTTACGGGGAAGATCAGGAGTTTGTGCGCCGCGGCGGTTTCGTGACAGGGGACGAGCGGCTGACGGAGCCGATCCCATGGTGGCTGCGGAAGGTTCTCTGGTTCCGCCGACACGAAACCTTTTCCGGGCCGATGCATTGCACCCATTGAGTGCGGGTGGGGCAATGGTGCGATTTTGCTCTGGAAACCTGCCGGATTGCCTCCATCATCCGGGATGCGTTCACTCTGGTCCGATTCGCAAGCCGAAGGCTTTGCCGGTGATTTGGGAAAACGGGTCTACACTTCCCGGCTTTTGGGGGCGGACCCGGAACTTGTTTTGCATGGGGGCGGCAACACCTCGGTCAAAGTCCGGGAGACCGATTTTTTCGGCGAGAGCACCGAGATTTTGTATGTGAAGGGGAGTGGTTGGGACTTGGCCACGATCGAGGCGGCAGGCTTCGCTCCGGTTCGGATGAAGCCCCTGTTGCAGATGGCGGAGATGCCGCACCTCTCCGATGCGGACATGGTGAAGCAACAGCGTGCCGCGATGCTCGATCCGGAGGCGCCCAATCCGTCGATCGAGGCGATTCTGCACGCGATTCTTCCGTTTCGGTTTGTGGATCACACCCACGCGAATGCAATCATCGCGTTGACGAATTCTCCGCGGGGCGAGGAGCGAGTTCGCGGGGTATTTGGCGGCGCGGTGCTGGTGGTGCCCTACGTGATGCCGGGCTTCATTCTGGCGCGGACCGTGTGGGAGTTGATTCGGGGGCGAGATCTGGCCGCGGAGGGGATCCGTGGGATCATTCTCATGAATCACGGAATTTTCACGTTCGCGGACGATGCCCGGACTAGTTACGAGACCATGATCGATCTGGTGTCGCAAGCCGAAGCTGCGCTGGCGGCGGCCGGGGCGCGGTTGGCCAGCGTTGCTCCGGGAGCGCCGGATTTGTTGGGCTTGGCGGAATTGCGGGGACAGGTCTCCCGGATGCAGGGGGCGGCGATGATCGCCCGGTTGGACGCGAGTGAGGCGGCGGTTGGATACGCGGCGCTCCCGAACATCTCGGACTTGGCCACGAGAGGGCCGGCCACCCCGGATCACAGCATCCGGACGAAGCGCATCCCGGCGGTGCTGGGTGAAGACCGACGCGCCTCACTGGAGGCTTACGCGGCGGAATACGCGGCTTATTTTGGGCGGCATGCAACCGGACAGACGATGCTCGATCCGGCGCCTCGGGTGGTGATTTGGCCGGGGCAGGGGGTGGTGTCGTTCGGCCGCAGCGTGGCCGAGGCGGACGCGGTGCTGGACATCGCGAGGGCGACCTGGGAAACGGTGCAGAAGGCGGAGATGACCGGGGGATGGCAGGCGCTTTCTGAGAAGGACATCTTTGAGGTGGAATACTGGGACCTGGAACAGGCGAAGCTGCGCAAGGGAGGGCAGGCGAAGGTGCACCAGGGCAAAGTGGCACTGGTCACGGGCTCGGCGGCGGGGATTGGATTTGCCTGCGCCGAGGCGCTCGCGATGCAGGGAGCCAAAGTCATCGGGCTGGATTTGAGCGAGGAGATCGTGGCGGGGATGGCGAGCCTGGGCGGGGTGGGCAAAGTGGTGAACCTGACCAACGACGCGGCGGTGCTCGAGGCCGTGGAGGGTGCGGTCCGTGAGTTTGGGGGGATTGACATCTTGGTGAGCAATGCCGGCATTTTCACGGCCGGACAGTATCTCGATCAATTGGCTCAGGAGAACTGGGACAAATCGATGGCCGTGAACCTGACGAGTCACCAAAAGCTTCTCAAATACACCATTCCCTACCTCAAGCACGGGATCGACCCGGCCATCGTTTTGGTGGGCTCGCGCAACGTGCAGGCCCCGGGTGCGGGAGCCGCCAGTTACTCGTGCGCCAAGGCGGCGCTCACGCAGCTCTGCCGGGTCGCCGCCCTGGAACTGGCACCGGTGGGTGTGCGCTGCAACATCATTCATCCCGACGCAGTCTTTGACACCAAGCTCTGGACCCCGGAAAATCTGGCCCGCTCGGCGGAGCGCTACGGCATGACCGTGGAGGAATACAAATCCCGCAACCTGTTGCGAACCGAGATCAAGTCCCGCGATGTCGGAGCCATGGTGGCTGCGATGGCGAGTCCGCTCTTCGGCAAAACCACGGGCGCACAAATTCCGGTGGATGGCGGCAATGACCGTGTCATCTGACCGCAGTGGAAAGAACTTGCTGGCAAAGCCGACACCCTCTTCAATCCCACCACCCACATCATCGTCATGTTGAACAAGAAACTGGTAAATGATCCCCTGAAAGTGGCCGACGAATTGCTCGACGGTCTGGTAGAAGCCTACGATGGCGAGTGCGTCAAGGTGGGGCGGCGCTCCATCGTGAAGACCTCCATCCCCCACGGCAAAGTGGCTTTGCTCGTCGGTGGAGGAAGCGGACACGAGCCGATTTACCACGGGCTGGTGGGGCGCAACTTGGCGGATGGGGCCGCCTGTGGCGACATTTTTGCCGCCCCGACCCCCGACATCGTCCTGGAAGCTACCCGTGCGGTGAACCGCGGCAACGGTGTCCTCTATCTCTACGGCAACTACGCCGGGGATGTCATGAATTTTGACATCGGCAGCGAGGATGCGCGTGACGAGGGGATCGATGTCCGCACCGTCTTGATTTGGGACGATGTCTGCTCCGCCCCGCCCACCTCGAAGAGCAAGCGGCGTGGCGTGGCCGGGCTGGTGCCGATTGTGAAGCTCGTGGGAGCGGCTTCCCAAACCGTGAAGAGTCTGGCGGATCTGGAACGGATCGCGCTCAAAGCGGTTCTCCACACCCGTTCCGTCGGGGTTTCCATGTCGCCGGGTTCGATCCCGGCCACCGGGAAACCGACCTTTGACATCGATCCCAACAAGATCGGGTTGGGGATGGGCATTCACGGAGAACCGGGGGTCGCGGAGATTCCGATGACCACCGCCGACGATCTCACGGGGAAGATGCTCGATCTGATCTTCAAGGATTTCACCGAGGACGGAGAAGTGGAGGAGCTGCGCGCCGGAGACGAGATCATCTTCTTCGTCAACAGCCTGGGGGCGACGACGATGATGGAGTGCCTGATCGCGCTGCGCAAGGCGAAGCAGTTGCTCAACGCCCGGGGGATCCGGGTTTACGACACGATCGTCGGACCGCTCGTGACGTGTCAGGAGATGTCGGGGCTCTCTTTCAGCGTCACCAAGCTTGATGCCGAGTTGAAGGGGTATTGGAATTTGCCTTGTGAATCCGTTTGCTACAGCAAGATGGAAACTCCGGGCGCGGTGGCGGTGTCGGCCCCCGCACCAGCGGCGGCGGCGGTTCCTTCCGGTCCGGGACTGGGGGTCAACGAAGTCCATGAGATGCTGCGGCAGGTGGCCTTGCGGATCATCGCGGCCGAACCGATCCTCACCGATGCCGATCGGGCCTTGGGCGATGGCGATCACGGCCTGGGCATGCAGCGCGGCATGGAAGCCGTTTTGGAAGCGCTTGGCGGTCGCAGCTTTGCCACCGTGGACGAACCTTTTACCGAGATGGGCCGGGCCATGATGTCTTCCATGGGAGGAGCCTCGGGCGTTGTGTTCGGGACGTTGTTCCGCTCCGCCGGTCGGGAGTTGAAGGGCCGTTCTGTTCTCGATGCAGCCGGCTTGGCGGTCTCGCTCCAGGCCGCCGTGGAATCGATTCAACAGCGTGGCGGGGCCAAACCGGGGGACAAAACCATGCTCGATGCCCTCGACCCGGCGGCGCGCCGCGCGGCGGAAGTCGTCTCCCTTCCCCTGACCGAGGCTCTCAAGGCGGTCTCGGATGCCGCCACAGCCGGGATGGAGGCAAGTCGCAACCTGATCGCCACCATGGGTCGGGCCAAGACGTTGGGAGAACGCTCCATCGGTCACCCCGATGCCGGGGCGGTCTCCATCGCCATCATTTTTCAGGCGATGCGTGATTACGCGAATCAATAGGCTGCAGGGGCCCCGTGGGTGGGGTGCGGGATCGCGGCAAGAGGAACGTAAGGGATGTTGACAATGCGAACAACCTGTGAATAAATGAGGTTGTCTCCCATAATTGTGTCCAACTTTTGCCCCAGTTCTCTCTTGAAAAATCCACCTGATTTGCAGAACGGGGATCGTTCCCAGCTGCCGTTCTCGTATCGAGAGTTTTTGGCGGAGCGGGACGAGATCTTGAAGAACAAGCGGATCCTGAGCCAGAGAGCGGGGCATGATGTCGATTTCGACAGTGCCCTGATGGATTGGGTGACGAATCACCGGGCCAACTGGATGGCTTCCAGGGCCCGCCAGAATTCTGTGGCTTGAGGCGCTCAGGCGGAACTGGGCGCTTTCAGTCGCCTTTCGGCGCGTTCAGGCTCCGCGGACTTTGATCACCACCTTGGTTACGGGCCCGGGCTCCGGGGCGGCCACGCAGGGGGAGTGAGCGTCTTCCGGGTAGAAGATGGCGAAGGTGCCGGGCCTGAGCCGCAGCGGTGTGTGGGGATGGACCAGGCGCCATTTGGCGACGTCCTTGGTCTCGTCATAGAGGCGGACCGTTTCGGTCATGGCGCTGATGGGCGCCCACAGGATGGTTTCCTCACCTTCCAAGAGGTATTGAACGTCGATGTAGCGTCGGTGCGCTTCGAACTCCACGTCGCCAATGGGCTTGGTGGTGACCCGTTGCACCAGGGCGAAAACGTCATCGCCGTCGATCTCGTGGCGCCCGTCCGCTTCCTGACCGTTCATGCCGCGGAGGAAGGAAAATGCCAGACGCAGCCGCGGGTGCAGGGGTTCGTAGCGGACCGAGTGGTCGATGGTGTCGAGAATCATCGCAGTGGGATCTCGGATAGTTGCGCCGTGGCGGAATGCAAGGAAAGGTTTGTCGCGTCCCGTCCACTCATGCCATTGCCAACCTGCACTCCAGAAGGAACTCGATTTGAGGTTTGGGCTCCGGAGCGCCGGGCCGTGGCGGTGCGGATCGGCATTCGGGAGCACGCGTTGGAAGCGAAGGGCGGGGGATGGTGGCAAGGTCTGGTGAAGGATGCCCGTCCCGGGGACGATTATTGGGTGGTCCTGGACGGGGAGACGCGGCGCCCGGATCCGCGGTCCCGGTTTCAACCGCAGGGGGTGCATGGGCCGTCCCGGTTGGTCGATCCCTCGGGCTATGCCTGGCAGGATCAGGGCTGGCGCGGGATCGCCAAGGGAGATCTGGTGATTTACGAGATCCACGTCGGCACGTTTTCGCCGGAAGGGACATACGAGGGGGCGCTCCGCCGTCTCGATCACCTTTTGGATCTGGGAGCGACGGCGGTGGAGCTGATGCCGCTGGCGCAGGCACCGGGGCGTTGGAACTGGGGCTACGACGGCGTCAACCTGTTTGCCCCGAATCACCATTATGGGAGCCCGGATGACCTGCGCCGGTTCGTCGATGTCTGTCACCAGCGCGGGTTGGCGGTGATCCTGGACGTGGTCTACAACCATTTCGGGCCGGAGGGAAACTATCTCTGGGACTTCGGACCCTACTTTTCCCGACGGCATCACACGCCGTGGGGACCGGCCTTGAATTTTGACGGGGCATCGAATCTCCCGGTGCGCCAGTTTGTCGTGGAGAACGCCGTTTTCTGGCTGGAGGAATATCATCTGGATGGGCTCCGGCTCGACGCCATCCGTTTGATGCAGGATGACAGCGAGCACCACGTCACGGAGGAGATCGCCCGGGCCGTGCATCGGTGGGCGGCGGACCAAACCCGGCCGATCCACTTGATCGCCGAGGCGAACGTCCACGATCCGGTGCTGCTCGATCCCGTGAAAGGGGAAGGGACCTATGATTTGCTCTGGAACGATGAAATTCCCCACTCGCTTTTCTCGGCGGTCTTGGGTAAGCACCGCATCGATGCGCGCACCTACCGGGGCATGGAGGATTTGGGACAGGCGCTCGACACCGGTTATGTCTTCGAGCGGCGGCGAACCGGGACCGACATCCTTCGGAGTGGTGAACCGGAGCGATGTGATTTGGGCTCGATGATGCAGGGGTTGCAAACGCACGACCAGGTGGGGAATCATCCCGAGGGCAGGCGATTGCACCAAGTGGCTTCGCCGACCTTGCAGCGGGCTGGGGCGGCCATGGTCCTGCTGCACCCGGCGGTGCCGATGTGCTTCATGGGAGAGGAATTCGCGGCTCCCAGTCCGTTCTGTTTCTTCGTCGATTTCGGGGACAGCCATCTTCGCAAGGCCGTGGTGGAGGGACGGAAACGGGATTATCACCAGCACGATTGGGCCAACTTTGTCTCGCCCGTGGAAGAGGCGACGTTTTTGCGCTCCAAGCTCTGCCGCTTGGAGGCCGGGGACCTGGGCATGTGGAACTGGTATCGTTCCCTCCTAGCGCTCCGCAAACGCTGGAGGGCGAACGGTCTTTTGGACTCGGGTGGTCTGTCCGTGGAGGCAAAGCCGGAGATCGGCTGGTTCCGGCTGAGTTATGCGGGAGGGGCGGCGCAGGTGGTGGTGAATCTGGGGAGTGAACCGGTCGATTTTCCCGGCAGGGACGGCGTGCGGCTTTACTCCGGTTGGCGGAGGTTTGGAGGGGAGGAGCGGGATGAGCAGATCCCGGTGAACCTTCCGGGAGTTTCCGCAGTGGTGATTTCCCAGGTCGCAGATTGACTTGAGGCGTCCTCCTGCTCCAGAGTGAAGGAACATGAAACTCGCACGCGCTCTTGTTGTCTTGACGCTGGTCCTTCAGGCTGCCTCCCTGCAAGCCGGTGAGGAAGTGGTGGTCCCGGTGTCGCCCCGCCCGAATCCGTTGGCCCCGATTGGCCGGGCCATTGGGAATGTGGTAATCGGGATTGGGGAGTGGATCGGCTCCATCTTCATCGGGTCCGCCGAGGAACTTGGCCTGACGGCGGTGGGCGCGGTGAACGCCACGGACACGTTCGTCACGGAAAAGGTTCCGAAGGTGTTCGAAGGGGCGGCGCGTTACGCGAACGACACCAAGAGCGACAACGACTGACCGGGTCCGGGCGTCCTGATCAGGCGCTGAGCACGACTCCGTGGCGCTGGAGGAACTCGTTGCAGAGGGTTTCGTAGGCCTCGGCTCCCTTGGAATCGGGCGCGTATTCCAGGATGGTTTTGCCGTGGCTCGGAGCTTCCCCAAGTTTCACGTTCCGCGGAATCACGGTGTCGTAAGCGATGCTGTTCATCTGCTGACGCACCTCGTTGATCACCTCTTCGGTGAGGTTGGTGCGTCCGTCCGCCATGGTGAGGACGATGCCTTCGATGACCACTCCCGGGTTGACTCCGGTGGAGCGGATCTCGTTGAGGAGATCCACCATTTTGGTCAAACCGATCAAGCTCAAATACTCGCACTGGACCGGGATGACGATTTCATCCGCCGCGGCCAGGGCGCAGGTCATGAGCACTCCGAGGGAGGGCGGGCAATCGATCAACAGATAATCGTAGGGAGCGATCGCCTTGTAATTCTGCAGCGGCGCATGAAGCCTGGCCAAGCGATGCTCGTCCGCTCCCAGATCCACCTCGATGCCGGAAAGGTCGGCGTTGGCGGGAATCAGGTGGAGATTTTCCAGGTTGGTGGCGACCGGGAGACGGCTGATGTCGCCCTGACCGAGCATGGTCTCGTAAATGCTGGTGTGTTCCTCCGGATTGAGTCCCAAGGTCTCGGTGGCGTTGGCTTGGGGATCGAGGTCGAGGACGAGAACTTTTTGTCCGGCCCGGGCCAAATAGGCCCCGAGATTGACCGCGGTCGTGGTTTTCCCGACCCCTCCTTTGTGGTTGGATAGCGCAACGATTTTCATGGCAAACCGATTATAAAAGCGAGCTGATAGACAACAATTCCTAACCTTGTCACAAACGGGGGACTTTGGCAATCGGGTTTTCGCGTTTGGCGGTTGGCAACAGGCTCATAGCCCGTGAGATTGTGGTTCCCCGCCTGCCATGAGTTCTTCTGATCCCGCCCCCGGCCTCCCCTTTGACCTGACCGAAAAGTGGCTCTCCGATGCCGCGGGTTGGAAGGTTCTCAAAGAGGCCCGGTCCTTGCATCAGGGCGGAGGCGTGGCCGAAGTGCGGGTGGAGGGACGCCGTTTGAAAGGGGTGGTCGTCGCCCAGGGCAAACCCCAGGTGGCCGGTTTTGAGATCGAGAGCCGCACGGATTTGCGCAATCTCTGTCCCTGTCATCTTTCCCGGCGTTACGGTCAGGTTTGCGCCCATTCCACGGCGGTGGCGCTGGCGCACATTCTGGGCGCGGGGAGCCCGGTAGCTCCGGCGGGGATCGTGCCAGGGAAAATTGCTCCGGTTCCTTCCGTCTCCGCCCGGGAACAGGTCCGGCCGGAGACGCGCGGCGGGGTCTGTGTGCGGTTTGACGCCAGGTTCGCCGAGCTCTGGGAGAAGGGGCGGATCCCGGTGCGGGTGGAGCCCGCCGCTCAGGGAGGAGAAGTGGTTTGGAAATGGCTCGACCGGGCCAAAATCGGCAAACTGCCGGCGGTCTGCGTGGTGAACCCGGAGCAGGCGATCGATCTGCTCGAAGTGCTGCAGGATACGGGGGCGGGGCGGCGCGGGGAAGACCTTCTGGTGGTGGCGGGGACGTCGGCGGCCCGGGTTCGGGTCCGGTTGGAGACGGGTGCGGACGGCGATTTCCGGCTCACGCCGCTGGTGCGGGAAGGCAACCAGCAGCAGTGGTTGCGGGCGGGAAACCGACGGTGGGTTTATTTTGCCCAACGCGCGCTTCTGGAGCCGGTGCGTCCCGCTCCGGCCGGGGCCGGTTCTGCGTATGACGATCTTCTGGACGGAAAGGCGGTGACCCTTCCGCCGGGGTTGCTTCTGGCCGGGCTCGGTGCCTGGCACGACTCCATCGAATTCTTGTCGGAGCCGGGTCAGGGGATCATCTTGCGGCCCGGGGTTCCGACTTTTTCGGCCCGTTTTGAGGGCTCGTTCCATGCGTTGAGCGGGGTCGTGACGGTCGGCTATGGGGAAGCGGTGACGTTTCGGCTGGGGGCGGAACCGCCGGGTGGATCATTTCCCTACCGGGCCGACGACGGGAGTTTTGTGACCCGCAACCAGCGGGCGGAGCGGCTGGGGGCGGCGCGGTTGGAGGAATTTGGGTTCACGGGGCCGGATGCGGCGGGGCAATTTCACCTCCGCGGAGAGAAGGAGGTGGGACGCTTTTATGCACGCGGTTACCCCGAGTTGGTGCGGCACTGGAAGGTGGAGCTTGGCGAGAGATTCCAGCACGTGAGTCGGCAGGTGGAGATCATCCGGCCCCGTCTGGAGCAACGGGGAAGCGACGCCAACTGGTTCGGCTTTGCGCTGCGTTACTCGGGCGAGGGGGGCGTGGAGATCAGTCGGCAGGAGATCCAGAAACTTCTGGCCAAAGGACAGAGCAAAGTGCAGTTGGCCAACGGGCGCAGCGCGTTTGTGGACCTGGAAGCCTGTGCCGAGGCGGACGAGGTGATTTTCGATGCCCAGCCGGTCCAGGAGGACGGTTTGTTCCGGGTGCGCGCCGCCCAGGCGGGATTTTTGCGCACCGCGTTTCAGGGGGAGTTGGAAGACGGGGAACCGGTCGATTTGGAGCCGTTGGGGGAGCTCGAAGTCACCTTGCGGGATTATCAGCGGGACGGGGTGCGCTGGTTGGCCGGGATTTGGCGCGGGCCGGCGGGGGCGGGATTGTTGGCGGACGAGATGGGGCTCGGCAAGACCTTGCAGGCCCTGGCCGGCGCGGAATGGCTTTGGCAGACACAGGGAAAGGGGCAGATCTTGGTCGTCGCCCCCACCTCCTTGCTGCACAACTGGCGGAAGGAGGCGGAGCGTTTTCTTCCCGGGCGCCGCTGTCACGTCTGGCACGGGAGCCGGCGCTGGGAGGAGGAGAGGGAGATCGAGACGGCGGATTTGCTGGTCACCAGTTACGCCTTGCTGGTCCGGGACGTGGAAGCCTTGGCCGGGCGGGAATTTCTGGCGGTGATCCTGGACGAGGCCGGGGCCATCAAGAATCCGGACACGCAGAGCGCCCGGGCCGCGCGCAAACTCCGGGCCCGGGCCCGGCTGGCCTTGAGTGGAACTCCGGTGGAAAACAGCGTGCGCGAGCTTTGGTCCATCTTTGAGTTCCTGATCCCCGGATATCTGGGGCGCCGGGAAGAGTTTCGGGAGCGGTATGAACTTCCGTTGAGCGGTGGCGCGGCCCCGCGTCCGGTTTTGGAGCGGTTGCGGCAGCGGATCCAGCCGGTCATGTTGCGCCGCCTCAAGGAGAGCGTGGCCAAGGAGTTGCCGCCCAAAATCGAACAGGTCCGCACCTGCGAACTGACGCCGGGCCAGGCCAAACTTTACGAGTCCATCCTGCGCGAGTCCCGCAAGCAGATCGACGACGCCCTGGCAAAGAAGAGCGAGGGACAGGCGCGGATGACGATGTTGACGGCGTTGCTGCGTTTGCGCCAGGTCTGCTGTGACCCGCGGCTGCTCGGGGTGGAGGACGCCGCCAAGGCGGGGTCCGCGAAGCTCGAGTTGTTCGACGAGCTTTTGGAAGAGTGCGAGAGTGGGGGCCACAAGGCCCTGGTTTTTAGCCAGTTCACCGGAATGCTGGGCCTGTTGCGGCAGGTGCTCGATGCACGGGGCACGCCGTATTGTTACCTGGACGGATCCTCCACCGACCGGGCGGAGCAGGTGGAGCGGTTCCAGGGTGGCCACGGCCCGGGCCTCTTTTTGATCAGCCTCAAGGCGGGTGGTTACGGGTTGACCCTGACCGCGGCGGACACCGTGATCCATTACGATCCGTGGTGGAACCCCGCCGTGGAGGCCCAGGCCACGGACCGGGCGCACCGGATCGGCCAGTCGCGCCCGGTCAGCTCCTACAAACTCATCGCTGCCGGAACCGTGGAAGAAAAGATCGTGGCGCTGCAGCGCAAGAAACGGGACGTGATCGAAGCCGCCCTGGACGACGCCGCTCCGCTCATGCAGGGACTCTCCCTCGATGACTTGCGCGAGGTGATGGCCTGAGAGCCTCAGCGGGCGTAACCGCCGAACGTGAAGTTGAAGGCCTGGCTCGAGGTGAGCCGGAACATGAAGTCATCGTAGTCCCAGTCCGGATTCTGCTTGGCGATGATCAGGTCCTCGTAGCCGACGATCATGTTCAGGTTGCTCTGGAAGCTGAGGTCCTTGATCTTGGCCGAGTTCGTCGATTGTCCCCGGAACGAGGCGTTGCTGTCGATCCGACTGAAGAGCGATCCGGTGCGGGTGTCGAGCCCCCGCAGCGCACCGGAGATGAATCGTCCACCGCTGCGCATGTAGGTGTCGATGCTGAGATCAAAGACGTTGGTGACGCCCGTTTCCAGATAGACATCGACGTTGACGGCGAAGCCCGCTCCCATGTCGCTATTGCCGAGATAGTAGGCGTCTCCATCGATGTAGATGTAGGCCTCATTGAGATACCCGGCGGTCGAGGCCATGGAAGTGAAGGTCACCGTGGTCTTGGTGGCGTTGAGTTTCAGGCTGATCGTGGCGGAGCTGTTGGGGCTGTTGTCGTAACCCGCCACGATGGCGCGCGCTCTGGCCTGGACCGAGCACCCGTTGGGGTAAACGGCGCGGGTCAGGGAGAAGGGGGCCGTGTAGGGAACCCACGTCCCGTCGTTGATGCGGTAATCCAGCGCGGAGGTGAGGGTGCTGTTCGGATTGATGAGCGTCACGGTGATGGCATCCACCTGGTTCGGCACGAAGTTGGGTGAACTGCGGCGGATCATGGGCGTTTGCAGCGGAACGAGCGTCACCCCGATCGTCATCGTGGAGGTCGTGCTGTCGATGTAGGCCACCGAAGTGGAACGGGACCGGGCATCGATGGTGACCCCTTGGGGGAAAGCGGACCGGGTGACGTTGAAGGCGCTGGTGTAGGTGAGCCAGGATCCGCCGTTGAGGCGATACTCGTTGACGGAGACGCCCGACGGATTGGGGGTTCGCCAGGCCAGGCTGATGGTCATTGTCTCCACGGAACCGGCCATGAAATTGACGTTCACGGGGCTGCGGCGGATCGTGGCCTGGTTGAGACGGGCGGGGGTCAAGCCGATGGTGGCGGAGGCGGCCGCGCTGGTCACGTAGACGGTGGAGGCGGTCAGGGCCTGGGCCTCGATGTTCAACCCGGTCGGGTAGCTTGTTCGGTTCACCGCGAAGGCCCCCGTATAGTTCCGCCAGGCGGTGCCGTTGATGCGGTATTGGAGGATGGAGGATCCGGACGGGTTGGGGTTGCTCACCGTGACGGTGATCGATTCCGTGGAGCCGGCCATGAAATTCTGTGCGCTGGGGGTGATCACCGGGATCTGGAGCTGCACCGTGCCGATGCCGATGTTGGTCGAGGCGATGGTGCTGGCCAGGTAAGCGGAGATCGTGGCGCGGGCCTGAGCTTCCACGATGACGCCCTTGGGAAACCTGGACCGGGTCACGGTGAAGGGGGTCGTATAGGTCGTCCAGCCACCGCCGGCCAAACGGTATTGCAGGGCCGAGCCGCTCGGGTTCCGATTGCTGAGGGTGATCGTGATGGTTTCGCCCGAGCCGGCAACGAAGTTGGGGAGGGTCCTGGTGATGCTCGGGGGCAAGAGTTGCACCTGGGTCAAGCCGATCGTGGTCGTGCCGATGCGGCTGGTTCCGTAACCGGAGATGGCGGCGGCGACGGCCCGGGCACCGACCGTGAGGCCCGAGGGATAAGCGGTCCGGGCGAAGGTGACGGGGCCGGTGTAGGCCAGCCAACCGCCGCTGTTGATGCGGTATTGCAGGGCGGAAATTCCCGAGGGATTGGGATTGGTCACGGTGACGGTCGCGAAATCCGCCGAACCGATCCTGAAATTGCGGACATTCGAGGCCAGGGTCGGGGTTTGCAGGGTCAGGGTGGTCAATCCGATGCCCCTCAGGGCGTTGTTGCTCGTCAGATAGGCAGGGGTCGTCGCCAGGGCGCGCGCCTCCACGGTGACCCCGGTGGGATAGAGTGTCCGCGTCACGGTGAACGGGGCCGAGTAGTTGACCCACGCGCGGCCATTGAGCCGATATTGCAGCATGGACCTGTTGCCATTCACGCTGGCTTCCAATGGGGAAGCAGCCATGGGAGCGGCATTTGTCGTCGTCGTCGTTGTTGTGGCATTCGGGTCGGAAATGCTGACGGTGATGGTTTCGGTGGTTCCTGCGACGAATGCCGGATCACTCGAGGAGATGGTCGGGGTCAACAGTTGGACCAAGGCAACGCCGAAGTTGGCGGTCGAGGTGTTGCTGGTGGCATAGGCGCTCTGGGTGGCCCTGGCCCGGGCCTCCAGCGAGACACCGGTAGGATAACTGGTCCGCCTTAGGCTTAGCGCGGTGGAGTAGGTGGTCCAACCGCCGCCGTTGATGCGGTAATCCATCACCGAACCGATCGGGTTCGGATTGACGAGGGTGACCGTGAGGGTTTCCACTGAACCGGGAATGAAGTCTGAAGCGCTGGAACGGATCGAGGGTTCGATCAGCTGCACAGGCGTCAGTTTCACGGTGAAGGTGGAGGATTCACTGGTGATGTAGGCGCTGGACAGGGCTCGGGCCCGCGCCTCGATGGGCACCCCGTTGGGGAAGGAGGTTCGGGTCACGGTGAACGGTGCGGAGTAAACCAGCCAAGCTCCGTTGTTGACCCGGTATTCCAGCACCGCGCCGACCGGGTTTGGGTTGGTCAGGGTCACCGAGACCGACTCGATCGACCCGGGCAGGAAGCTGTTCGCACTCGGGATGATGGATGGACGTCGCAGCAGCACCGGGGTGCGGCCGATCGCGGCGAGGGCGATGTTGCTGTCCACATACGCGGCGGTGAGGGCTCGGGCCCGCGCTTCCACCACGACCCCGGCTTGGTAGCTTTGCTGGGTGACGACGAAGGGGGTCGAGTAGGTGACCCATACGCCGTTGGCCAACCGGTATTCCAGGACGAATCCGGTGGTGTTGGGCGTGGTCAAAGTCACGGTCACGCTTTCGGCGCTGCCGGCCAGGAAATTGGAGGCGCTGGGGCTGATCAACGGCGTTTGCAGGCGGACCGGAGCCACGCCGACGAAGGCCGAGGCGATCGTGCTGGTGGCCAAGGCGGAATCGGTCGCTCGGCACCGGGCCTCGATGGTCAGTCCATTGGGATTGGCGGCCAAGGTCCCGGTAAAGCTGGAGGTGTAAGTGAGCCAGGAACCGCCATTGAGCCGGTAGTCGATCACGGAACCCGTTGCGTTGGGGTTGGTCAGGGTCACCGTCACGGTCTCGGTGTTCTCGGCGATGAATCTCGGGGCCGTGGTGGCGATCATCGGGGAGCGGAGCAGCACCGACGTAAGACCGATCGCGAGAATGGCGTTCGGGCTGGTGGTGAACGTGCTGCTCAAGGCCCGGGCGCGGGCTTCAATGGTGAGACCCGATGGGTAGGCGGTTCGCGTCGCGGTGATCGTCGTGGTGTAGGCCAGCCACTCCCCTCCGTTGATCCGGTAATCCAAGGCCGAGCTGCCGACGGGATTTGGATTGCTCAGGCCGATCGCAATCCATTCCTGGAATCCCTGGATAAAGTTGGGAGCGGTTGGCGTGATGACCGGGGACTGCAATTCAGAGGCGCTGGTTCCAACCAAGGCCGAGGCGATGCCGCTGGTGAGGAAGGCGGCCGAAATGGAGCGGGCCCGGGCATCGATCGTGACCCCGGCGGAGAAGTTGGTCCAAGCCAAGGTGAAGGGGACCGTGTAAGTCTGCCAAGCCCCGTTGTTGAGGCGGTAATCCATGAGCGCCCCGGACAGATTCGGGTTCACCAAGCTGACGGTGACCGTGTTGGTCGAGGTCGAGAAAACGGTTGCGCTTCTCATGATGATCGGGGATTGCAACTGCACTGGGCTCAGGCCAATCGTCAATGAGGCGATCTCGCTGGGGTCAAGGGCCGGTGAGGAGGAGATGCTGCGAGCTTCCACCGTGACCCCGGTCGGGTAGTTCGTGCGGGTCACGGCAAACGGCGCGGTGTAGGCCTGCCAACTCTGGCCGTTCAGGCGGTATTCGAGCCCTTCGCTGGCGGCATCCGTGGCGGTCACCGTGATCGTTGCGCTCTCCACGAATCCGGCGACGAACCCGGCCACGTCGCTGCTGACCGTCGGGGAGCGCAGCCGCCAGGGAATCAGGCTGATGATCGAGGTGCTCACATCGCTGTCCAGCAGCGCGAGACTGAGGGCCCGAACCCGGCTCTCGATGGTCGCACCGGATGGGTAAGCGGCGCGGCTCACGGTGAACGGGGCCGCGTAGGTCTGCCAGGCACCGCCATCCAGCCGATACTCCACCTCTCCCAAGCCGACCGCGTTGGGGTTGGAGATGCTCACGGACACGCTTTCCGCGGCCCCCGCCATGAGGCTGGCGGCAGACGTGCTGATGAGGGGGCGGCGCAACTGGGCCAGGGTCAGGCCGATGATGGCGGTGTCGAGGTCGCTATCGACATGGGTGGGGGCGGTGGCGCGGGCCCGGGCCTCAATCATGAGTCCGGACGGGAAGCCGGCAAGGGTCACGGTGAACGGGCCCTGGTAGGCTTGCCAGGCACCGTTGTCGATCCGGTATTCCGCCGCCGATGCGACCGTGTTCGGGTCGACGATCGAGACGGAGATGGAGTCGGTGACGCCCGCAATGAAGTTTGCCGCGCTCGGCACCAAGCTGGGAGGCCGCAGCTGCAGCGTGGCCAAGCCGATGCTGACCGAGTTGATGGCGCTGGTGGCGGAAGCCGTTGTGGTTCCGGCGACCCGCGCCTCCACCAGCACTCCGGAAGGATAGGTGGATCGGGTCACGGAGAAGACGCCCGAGTAGTTCAGCCACGTTCCACCGTTGAGGCGGTAGGACACCGATGACGCGACCGAATTCAGGTTGGTCAGGGTGACGGTCACGGTTTCCACATTTCCGGCCACGAAGTTGGGGGCGCTCGGAGTGATGCTGGGAGGCAGGAGGGGAATCCCGGTCACACCGATTTGGACCGAGGAATCCACGCTGTTGGTATAACCGGCGGACGTTGATCGGGCTCGCGCGGCGATGGTGAACCCGGAGCTGTAGTTGGCTCGCGTGAAGGACAGGGCGGTGGTGTAGGGCAACCAGGCACCGTTGTTGATCTTGTAGTCCAGGAGGGATGCGGCGGAGGTGGGGTTGGGGTTGGTGATCGTCACGTTCACGGTCTCAACCGCTCCCACGATGAAGTTCGCCGCAGTGGGGATGATGTTGGGCGGGCGGAGTTCCACGGTGGAGAGTTCCACGGTGAAACTCGAGGTGGTGCTGTTGATGTAGGCTCGCGAGATGGCGCGGGAGCGTGCCTCGATCTTCACGCCTTGCGGGTAAGCGGCTCGGGTGACGTTGAAACTGGAGGCATAAGTCAGCCAGTTGCCACCCTGCAGCCGATACTCCAGAGCGGAACCGGCAGCGTTCTGGTCCGCCAAGGTGACCGTGATGGTCTCGACCGAGCCCTGGATGAACTTTGGCTGGCTCGTGGTGATCACGGGAGCGACCAGGTTTTGTTGCGGCGGGGCCGGTGCAATCGAGACGGTGGCCACCTGGCTTTCGGTGTAGTCGGGGCCCAGAGGAATCACCCGGGCGGAGATCACAGCCCCGTCCTCGTTCGCGCTGAATTCCAAACTGAACGACCCGGAGTAGCGGGACCAACTGCCATCGTCGATCTTGTAATCCAGAGCGGAGTCGTCGGAACTGTTCGGGTTGGAGATCGAAACGGAGATGGTCTCGGCCGTGTCCCACTGGAACTGTGGACTGGACGGCGAAATCACCGGCGTGGCAAGCTGCTCCGGCGGGGAGACGAGGTAGGTTTCGCCCACGGTGCTGCTGGGGAACCAGAGGGACGGATCCCCGGTCGCAAAGGCCGTGACCGTCGTGTCGGCCACCAGCTTGAGCGGCGCGGTGTAGGGCACAAAGTTGGAACCGCCCACGGAAACCAGGATCGTGCTCGAGGCGGCGGGGTTCGGGTTGATCAGCTGGACCTCCAACGGGAAACGCGACGGGCGGTAACTGCCCCCGTCCAACGAGAATGTGGGGGGCAGAAGATTGGAGAGCAAGGGATCGCTCCAGGGCGTGGGGTCGACCGTGTTGCTGGTCCCAGACGGAAGACCGCTCACGGAAACCAGCGAGGGGGTGGGACGGGGAAGCGGTGCCGCATCGTTGTAATTCCAGACCCATCCATTGCTTGTGTTGTAGGAGAAGGTGACGCCATCCTCACGGGACTCCGTGCCATACTCCGCCCGGCCCGCGGTGGCATCCAAAACGAATTGGGCAATCCCGCTCCCGTTCGTGGCCAAGTCAAAGCGCGAAGCCACGCTGTTCCAGATGGCCCGGGGCTTTCCGTCGGGCAGGTCATCCGAAGAAACCGCGGTGAGACGCGCATCGATCATGGAGCCGCCGATCCCGACAAAACGGGCGTCCTCTTCCGTCGACAACGACGTCTTCATTTTGTCGAGAACCGCCTGGGGCGTGACGATGCCGGCCAGGGAACCGCCGTTGGCGGCATAGGTCTTGATCGCTGAATTGATGGTGGCGATGTCCGACTCGAGCTTGGCGACACGGACGTTCTCGATGGAATTGTGGTGCCGCACCACGGCCACAGCCGCGAGGGTGCCGATGATCGCGACCGCGAGGAGGATCTCGAGCAGAGAAAAGGCGCTGTGGCGGGAACGGACGGTCACGGGAAAGCTTCCAAAATTACTATAAATATTGAAATTATAGAAAATTCCCTAGCTCGTCAACGCCTTGGGCGTCTTTTTTTCCGGACCGCTCCGGCATCAGGCTGCCTGGGCGATTTGGTCCCGGTATTGGTAGGTGACCTGGCAATGTTTGCGGATGATTTCGAACAAATCGTCACGCTTGAAGGGCTTGGCCAGGAAATCGACGCAACCGGCTTCGAGAGCTGATCTTCGCTGCTCCTCGAGGGCGAAGGCGGTGAGGGAAACGATGGGCGGTCTGTCCTCTCCCGCCATTTCCGTGATGGCTCGGGTGGCTTCCAGTCCGCACATCACCGGCATGCTTTCGTCCATGAAAATGATGTCGGGACGGACGTCCCGCCAAGTCTCCACCGCGATCTTGCCGTTCTCCGCTTCCGCCATTTCGAACCCGGCCTTTACGAGGAACTTGCGCATGAGGAGGCGGTTCATTTCGTTGTCCTCCACGACCAGGACCCGCACGGGGCGGTGACCGGGGGCCAGTCCCACCACATCGCGGGCGATGGGGCGGATCAGATCGACGACCTGGGTCTGCGGGATGGCGAGGATGGGGAGTTCCAGAGAGAAGGTGGTGCCGACGCCGAGCTGGCTGCGCACGCTGATGCTGCCTCCGAGCAACCGGGTGAACCCCTGGACGATGGAGAGGCCCAGTCCGCTGCCCTGCAGGGAGTTTTTGCCGCTTTGGGTTTGGACGAATCTGCCGAAGAGCTTTTGCAATTCGCCTTCCGCGATTCCCTCCCCGGTGTCGGTGACTTCGATGGTCAACTGGACGGGGTGAGGGGCGGTTGCGGAAGCTGTGTTCGGGGCGGACTTGGCCTGGACCCGCAGGGAAACGGACCCCTTGGAGGTGAACTTGATGGCGTTGCTGAGGAGGTTGATGAGGATTTGCCGCAGCTTTTGTTTGTCGGTCTCGACGCGTTGGGGGAGCTCGCCCTCGAGCAGCAGATCCAGTTTGACGCCCTTCTTGTCGGACGCGGTCGACATGATGGCGTGGACGGATTGAAGCAGTTCCTTGAGGTCGAAACGGAGCGGGACGAGTTCAGCCTTGCCTTCCTCGATCTTGGAGACTTCCAGGATATCGTTGATGACCCCGAGGAGATGCTCGCCGCTGCTGGTGATGATGCTGAGATGTTTCAGGTGGGCATCATTGAGGCCCGGTTCCGTTTTCATGACCTCGGAGAAGCCGATGATGGAGTTGAGCGGGGTGCGCAGCTCGTGGGTCATCTTCGCGAGGAAATCGCTCTTGGCCTGGTTGGCGACGTCTGCGGCGACCCTCGCCTCCTGGAGTTCGAGGGCCTGCTTCGCCTCTTTCTGGCTCAGGAGGAACTGGGCCACGGCAATGCCCAATTGCGCCGCAAGGGATTCCAGCAAGCGCAGTTCCTCCCTGTGCCATCCCGCGGCCGAGTTGTCCCGGTCCAGGACGATGATGCCGTTGCACTTTTCCAGGTAAGCGGTGCGGATTCCCCAGAGGCAAGGGTCGGCCTCACCGTTGGAGCGGGGCATCCCCGGGGCCGGAAGGGGCTCCGCCAGAAGGTTGACCGCGCCGTCGGCCTTCATGAGGCGGGCCACGAGCGGGTGCTTGCTCGAGAGTTTCTCAAAGCGAAGCGGGGCCAAGTCCGGCGACTCGAACTGGGCCAGGATATCGAGGTCTTCCTGTCCCTCGGTGATGGCCGCCAGAAAGCAGCGCCGGATCTTGAAGTGCTCGCCCAGCCGACGCAGGGCGGACTGAAAGACGTGGGAGCTGTCGAGGCTGCGGCGGAATTCCGCACTGGTCCGCTCCAGCAGCATGGCGTGCTGCACTTGACGGGCCAGGGCCGCCTCCGCCCGGTTCCGCTCGTTCTCCAGGTGCTCCCGGCGGATTCGCTCGCGCGTCTCACGGATTCGGAAATAGACGGAAGCGGCGGTGCAGATCAGGCCCACTCCGAGCAAAATGAAGGTCGCGATGGCCCACTTGGTGCGGTGCCAGGGCGGATCGACCCAAATGCCGAGAGGGTAGGAGAGTTCCTGCCAGTGCACGCCGTCTCGGGAGGCCCGCACGTTGAAGAAATAGCGACCGGGGGAGAGGCTCCGGTAGAGCGCAGTGCGTTCGCTTCCCGCCTTCTGCCAGGAATCGTCCACCCCGTCCAGGCGGTATTCGAACCGGTATTGATTGAGGCTGGAGTAATCCAGCGTTCCGAAATGCAACGCAAAACGCATTTTGCGGTCGGACGGCATCCGCAAGGGGAGGTTTCCCATGGCTGGCATGGGCCGCGGCAAGATTCCCTTGGCCGAGGGCATCACCATCTGCCCGTCGTATTCCAGTCCCGTGAGCAGCGGCCGAGCCGACTCGGGAAAGTCGGGAAGCCGCCGGGGATCGATCTGGTCAACCCCATCCGGCCCGCCGAAGAGGAGCGTTCCGTCGCGAAGCTGGAGGGCCGATCCTGCATGGAACCGGGTCGTCTGCACGCCATCCTGAAGGCTCAACGGGCGAAACAATTTGTCCTTGGAACGGAAAATGGCCAGGCCCGACTCGGTCGAGATCCAGAGATTGTCGCGGTCATCCGCCAGAAGGGCGCAGATCTCGTTGGCCGTGCGGCTCAGGAGAGCTTGTTGGAAAAACTTCATGGCCCCCGTCTCCGGATTGAAGAGCGTCAGCGCGCCTCCCTGGGTCCCGATCCAGAGCGAGCCGTCCGGGCGGCTTGCCAGGGCGAAAACGTGTTCCCCAGGGAGGCGGTCCCCGGTGTTGGGGAGGTCCCGATAATGGATCATCCGGTTTTCGGTTGGGTCCAAACGCCAAAGTCCGCTCGAGCAACCGGCCCAGATCCGGCCTTGGCGATCTTCGACCAGCTGGCTCACGAAACGCGGCCCCTGTTCCTTCGGGCCCAGCCGAACAAAGCGTTCCCCTTCCTCTTCAAACCGGACCACGCCTGCGCCAGCCACGCTGATCCAGACCCGGCCCTCCCGGTCCTCCAGAATCGCCGAGATCGCGTTCCCCGGCAGGCTCCACGGGTCCCGGGGATTCGGACCAAAGCGCTTGAAATGTCCTTTCCCGAGGTCCAGTCGGGCCAAACCACTCCCCTCCGTTCCCACCCAGACCCGTCCTTTCCGGTCCTCGTTCACGCAGGACAGTCGGGCGTCCGGCAGGCTTCCCGAGTCTCCCGCCTGGTGCGTCCAGGACTCGAACACCTTCGCCTGCGGATCAAACCGGGTCAGCCCGTTTTCCGTGGCGATCCAGACTTTCCCCGCACTCCCTTCCGCCATGCCCCAAACCGAATTGTCGCTGAGCCTGCACCCCGGACGGACATCGGCGTGGTGATGGGGGAACCGGAACAGGTTCAACCGGTGGTAGCTGACTTGCCCCTCGTCCGTGCCGATCCAGAGAGTCTTGCGACGGTCCTCGAAAATCGTCCCGGGGGCTCCGCTGCCAATTCCTTCGCCGGACCCGTTTTCGGGCCCGTAGGAGAGCCAGGTTTCGCTCGCCGGATCCAACCGCAAAATCCCGGTCGGAGTCCCCACCCAGAGGAAATGCTCGCTGTCTGCCAGCAGGGAAATCACGTCCCGGCTTGGCATCCCCTGGCTGTTCCGGGGCAGGTAGTGCCGGATCGGCTCGCCGGACCCGTTGCACCGGAACAGACCTCCACCCCTTGTGCCGACCCAAAGAAGCTTTTCCCCGGTCTTGGGATCGCTTCCCGGGCAGATGGAGGTCACATCGGCGGGGCGGTGCCAAACATCCACCCAGCGCCCGTCCGGCAGAAGACCGAAGAGCCCGCTGCCCCGGGTGCCGACCCATAGGGAGGCCACGGTGCCCGGAGCTTGAGCCAGGCATTGAATGATTTCCCGTTTCAGCGGTTCCACCTGCACGGGGGCAAAAAGTTTCGAGCCCAGCTCAAACCGACACAATCCCGACTCGGTCCCGATCCAGAGGGCGCTGTTGCCATCGCGGAGAATCGCGGTGACCGTCCCCGGCGGGACCGAAAGGATTTGCTGGGGATCATTCTGGAAGAACGCCGAGGGACCGGACGCCGGGGAGTGGTGAACCAGGCCGGCGTCTGTCCCGATCCAGTAACCCTCTCCGTTGGCATCTTCGGCGAAGGCGTGGAGGGAACGGTGTGCTCCCTCCGACCCCAACTGCCGAACATCCAGGATCGGACGCAGCGCAAACCCGTCAAACCGGGCCAAGCCATACCTCTGGGCAAACACGATGCGTCCCTGCTTGTCCTGGATGATGTTCAGCAGAGGCCCTTCCGCAAGACCCTGCTGCGCCGTGAGCGTTGTGAAGGCGATCCGCACCGGCATCTCTTCGGCCCCAGGGAGATGGCCGACCAAGACGCCCGCCAAGATTCCGATCCGCCGGACCGCTCGGGCGAGGGTCAGGAAGAAGGGTGTGACTGGAGGGAGAGGGGACATGAAACGGCTGCGGGAAAAAGCAAAAAGGGATGTAAGGAAGTTCTGCTTATGGTATCTACGGAAAAATCTTAAATTTTTGTTGTCACAATAATAGCCATAAATTATCGTAGATCAACAAAAGTTGCTTAAATATCAACTTTTTTAAGGAACTTCATGATCTCCTCCGCCATCGCAAGATGCGTGCGACGCTCGCCCAGAACCGGGCGGTCTTCGTTCTCGGGGCATCTTGGAGTTCCTTCACCGCGAATCATCAACCCCGGCAATTTCTCCTGAAACGCCCGTGAACGTGCCGTCCCCAACAGGACAAACGAGTTTCTCCTCCCGAGGTTCGGGAAAGGGGAGGAGGCAGCTTGTCCGGAAAAGGTCGCTGGCCAGTTTTTCCCTTGAGGAAATTCTGGTGATGGTGGCGATCACCGGCATCATGGTGACCATCGGAATGCCGGCGATCAACGGCGTCCGCGAGAGTGCGTCCAAGTCCGCCTCGCAGCGCAATGCGCAGGCGATCGCATCGATCTCCTCCTCCCTGGCCGCCGTCGGGGAAGAACACGTGCTTCCCGATTCGCTGGGCGGGGCCGAGGCCACCGCGTTGTTGCTGCGGGAAGGGGTGGTGGTCTCCAAGGGACCCTTCGCTGGTCAGTTTTTCAGCACCGGACACATGAGCGATCAAGATCTGCAGTATGCCGTGCGGCACCTCAAAATCGTCTACGACGCATCGCAGGTTCGGCTGGCCTATGATCCCAAGAGCTCAATTTGACATGAATTTCTCTATGAAAACGAACCTTTGGAAATGCATTCTGTCCATCGCGCTGCTGTGGTGGGGCCTGGGGGCAAGCTTGGAAGCCCGAGTTCGGAACAATCAGTCCTCCGCTCAATTTCTGGCCCAGAAGATCGCGGAAAATTCCGGTGGAAGCGCCGAGCAATACATGAGCTACGCAAGAAAGCTGGCCCGAACGCTGAGCAAGTTCCCCGAGGACAAGCAGAGGAAGATCATGAAAGGCAAGCCGCTGCCGGGTGACAACAGCGAAGACGAGGGCGAAGACGATGACGATGACGATGACGATGACGATGGGAATGGGAATGGGAATGGGAATGGGAATGGGAATGGGAATGGGAACTGACGTCTCCCATTTCCTCCGCCGCAAGCCCCGAAATCCCAGTCTTCCTGGAATCAGCTGCTGCGCTGGTCGCGAAGCGCCTCGTTTTTCAGGCGAAGTCCGTTGAGTCGGATGAAGCCGGTGGCGTCGTCCTGGTTGTAGGCCTGGGTGGGGTCAGCCTCCATGGTGGCGACCGCTTCCCGGTAGAGGCTGCGGGGGGATTTGCGTCCGGAGCGGATCACGTTGCCCTTGTAGAGCTTGACCCGGACTTCGCCCGTGACGTTTTGTTGGCTTTCGGTGACCAGAGCTTGCAAGGCGTGGCGCTCCGGCGCGAACCAGAAGCCGTTGTAGACGAGTTGAGCATACTTCGGGATCAAGGAATCCCGGAGCAGCATGACCTCGCGGTCCATGGTGAGGCTCTCCAAGTCCCGATGTGCGGCCAGGAGAATGGCTCCGCCCGGAGTTTCATAAACGCCGCGGGATTTCATGCCGACAAAGCGGTTTTCCACCATGTCCACCCGGCCGACGCCGTGATCTCCGCCGAGGCGATTGAGAATTTTCATGATGCCGTAGGGGGAGAACAGAGTGTAACCGTCCTTCTCCCCGAGCGACGTCAATTTCATGGACGCGGAGAGGTCTCCGAGTCGATCGCACCGCAACCCGATGCAATCGCCCTTTTGAAAGAGCAGTTCCACGATTTCCGCCTGATCCGGGGCCTCCTCGGGCGAAACGCTGAGGACGAACATCTCCCGGTTCGAGGCCTGGCTGGAGTCGAACCAAGGGTCTTCCAGCATGCCGCTCTCGAAGCTGATGTGGAGAAGATTCCGGTCCATGCTGTAGGGTTTTTTGGCGGAGGCCTGGACCGGGATCTGGTTTTCCGCGGCGTAGGCGATCATCTCGGACCGGCCGGGGAACTGGGCCCGGAACCGGGCGTCCCGCCAGGGGGCGATCACGTCGATTTCCGGGGCCAGAGCGGCGGCGGTCAGTTCAAAACGGACTTGATCGTTGCCTTTTCCGGTCGCTCCGTGGGCGATGGCGTGAGCGCCCTCCTGTTTCACGACGTCGAGCATGCCTTTGGCGATGCAGGGGCGGGCGATGCTGGTGCCGAGCAGGTATTGGCCCTCGTAAATGGCGTTGGCCTGGAGCATGGGGAAGATGAAATCCCGGGCGAATTCCTCCCTTTGATCGCCGATGATGCATTTGCTGGCACCGGTCGCCAAGGCCTTGGCTTCGAGTCCGTCGAGTTCCTCCTCCTGGCCGACGTCGGAGCAGTAGGCAATGATTTCGGCGTCATAGACTTGGCCCAGCCATTTCAGCAGCACGCTGGTGTCAAGACCTCCGGAGTAGGCGAGAACGATCTTCATCGGCGGGACAGATAAGATGGCGTCCGTCACTTGCAAGCGGGAGGTTCCGTTTGCCTGCATGGCTCCGTGCGGTAGCGTGGCGACGCCTCAGAACATGGAGATCCGCCTCATTGATGCCATCGGTCCGTTTTTTCGGGACTATCCGTTGGTCCGGATCAACTGGTCGAAGATTCCGTTCGAGCATTTGGCCAGCGCAGGGCCGAGACGCCGGGTCCAGTGGGACCGGATCCGGGAGGACATGAAGCTCTTTGCGCAGCGCGTCGCCGCCGTCGGTTACAACGCGGTCTCGCTTGACGACTTGATTCATCTGGTGGACCACGATCACGCCCCGGAAATCCGCGACCGCATTGCCGTTTTTCAGGAGGAATACCGAGTTCTTTTCGCCATTCTGCGCGAGGCGGGGCTCAAGATTTTTTTGACCCAGGACGTGCTCTCCTACACGCCGGAAATGCGGATGCGCCTGGGCACCGGGGCGGAAGATGCCAGCGCGTTTCTGCGGGAATTGGTGGAGCGCGGTTTCCGCACCTTCCCGGAGGTGGAGGGATTGATCCTGCGCATCGGGGAAAGTGATGGGCTCGACGTGAAGGGGGATTTCCGGAGTGAGCTGGTGATTCGCACCGCCGCCGATGTCCGGTGCCTGCTTCGAGAGATCCTGCCGGTCTTTGAATCCGCCGGAAAGACCCTGATCTTTCGCACCTGGACGGTGGGGGCCTACAGCGTGGGGGACCTTCTCTGGCATCGCCGCACCCTGGCGCGCGCGCTCAAGGGGATTCGGAGCGATGCCTTGGTCCTTTCGATGAAATACGGGGAGTCGGATTTTTTCCGGCATTTGCCCCTGAACCGGAATTTTTTCGGGACGGGTCGCAAGACCCTGATCGAGTTGCAGGCCCGGCGGGAATACGAGGGGAGCGGTGAGTTTCCCTCATTTGTTGGCCATGATTATGAGCGCTACGCGGCGGAACTGCGTGAGGCGGGGAACTTGGTAGGTTTTTCTGTGTGGTGCCAGACAGGTGGGTGGGTGCCGTTCCGACGCCTGGCCTACATCGACGAACACGCGGTCTGGACGGAGATCAACGCGTTTGTCAGTCTCCGGATTTTTGCCCATCGGGAGTCGGTCGAGGTGGCTGTGCAGGAGTGTGCCCGGTTCATGGGCTTGAGGGATGTGGAGGCGGTGCTTGAGCTGCTGCGGTTGTCCGAAGAGGTGGTCAAAGAGCTGCTCTACTTCGAGGATTACGCCCGGGAGAAAATCTATTTTCGAAGGATCCGGATCCCGCCGTTGGTGGAGGTTTACTGGCACACCATCTTTGTGCATCAGTCGATTCGCAAACTGTTGGGTCACTTTGCACGGGATCGGCAGGCGGCGGTCCGCACGGCCCGGCAAGCCCTGCGCAAGCTGGAGCGGATGGAAGAGTTGGTCCAGCGGTGCGGATTACCGATGGAAGACATCCACTTCATGCGGGACACCTTTGAGATTCTCGCCTTGGCGCGGGAATTCTTCATGGGGCCGGACAACGACGAGATCCGGCGCCGCATCCAGCGAGCCAAGGCGGCTTACCGCAAGAAATACACGCACCGGCCTCGCTACCGGATCAGCGTGAGCTTCCGCCGATTTGAGGATCCGGGCCGGTTCTCCCGCTGGCTCCTCAAGAACTTGTTCCGGACCCGGCCCGGCTATCGCATTTTGGACCGCGTTTTCGTCCTTCACCTGCTCTCCCTGTTCTATCGGTTGGTGAAGCGGCGGCGACCTGGCTGGATTCCCGAATTCGTCCGGGAGAGCGCCATGGGGATCGATGTGATTTTCCGTTGAGCGGCGGTCAGGCGAGCCGCTCGCTCAAAAAATAGAAACACCTCGTCATTGGGCGGGTGGTAAGGAGTCCGGACCGGGTCGGTGCGACGCCGGAGAGGAAGCGTTATGAGCCTGGAGCCTTGGGCTCGAAGATTCCGATCGGTTGCGGTTCGAGGCTTTCCGGAGCGATCACGACGTGCTTCACCTTGGTCCGGTTCCAGGTGTAGGTCAGGTGGATGCGCCCGTCCCGGGTCTGGATCATGGCCGGGTAAGAGAATTCGCCCTTTTCCTCCTTTTCGATGAAGGCGACCGCCTCCCAGACGAGGCCGTCCTTGCTGACGGCGAGGTTGAGGACATTGCGCTTGCCCCAGCCATCGGCGTGTTCGCCACCGAGGTGGTTGTAGAGGAGAAGGTGGCGGCCATCCTTGAGGGTGAGGCCCTCGACGCCGGAATTGTTGTTGGGCAGGTTCGTCTCCTCGAGCGCGCTCCAGGTCCGACCACCGTCTCGGGAGTGGTTCGTGATGATTTTCTTGTTCTTGGAACGATACAGGGCGCGCAGGGTGCCGTCGGCCAGGGTCAGCACCGTCGGTTGGATGACCTGATAGGGTTGAGTCTCCGGTTCGTGGCGTTCCCAGGACGCGCCGAGTTCTGGACGATCAAGGTTCTCGAGGATCTCGAAGTGGAAGCGCCAGTCGCCGCCATGCTCGGTCGAGGATGGACAGAGGAGGGTGCCGTCCGCTTTGGGAAGCGGTTTGCCGCGGACCGGTCCGTCGATGCCTTCGGGGAGACGGCGTCGGTTGCGGAAGGATCTTCCACCGTCGTAGCTCACCATGAGTTCACCCCACCAGCTTTGGGGACTTGGGCCGACCTTGAAAAAGAGGTGGAGCGGGCCGTCTCCCGGGGCCTGCCAGAGCACGGGATTCCAACAGGGCCAGCGTTTGCCTTCATATTGGATCCCGTTGGCGCATTCGAGCGGCTTTGTCCACTCGACGCCGTCGAAGTAGTTCGACCAGATGGAGACATTCGGTTTGCCCTCGGCGGAACCGCCGAACCAGGCGGCGACCAGTCCGCGCGCGGTCTCGGCCAGAGTGGATGCGTGGCATTGGGGGAAGGGGGCTTTTTGAAAGAGGAACTCCTCCTTCACCAGGCCGGGGAAGCGGGGCTTTTCCGGGTCGGCCGGAGGGCGCGGCTGGAGGTTTTGGGCGGAGTAGACGATCCCGTCCTTTCGAGGCAGGTGATAAATCCGGCCATCCTCCGCTCCGAGGACGAGTTCGGGGTCGCCATCGCCGTTGAAATCGGCCACCGTCGGACAGGTGTTGTGACCGGAGACATCGCGGTCCGTGACGTTGCCGATCTTTTTGAGAATCACCCTGCCGTCCCGTTTTCCGACGTTGCGATACCAAACCGCGTTCTGCGAGTTGACGAGGAGGTCGAGGTTTCCATCGCGGTCCCAATCCGTCATGGCGAGCTGGGCGCGACCGCTGGCTCCGCAAGACCGACCGTTGAGGGTGAGCGGTCGGAGATCTTCATCGACGAAGATCCGCTCCGCAGATTTGCCACCGCGGCGCAGCACGAGAACCCCTTCCTGGTCGAGGGCGACCAGATCCAGCTTTTTATCCCCGTCGTAGTCGATCACCAGGGGAGTGGTTCGCCACTGCGTGAGGGTGTCGCTCGCGGGGGACTGCCACCATTGCCATTTTGGCGGCAACTCCTTGATCCCGGTGTCGAAGGGAGCGGGCACGACGCGCAGGGGATCGCCGGTGCCGAGGAGCAGGCTGATGCGTCCGAGAATGGAATTGCAAATGACGTCGGGTTTTCCGTCGCCATCCCAATCCGCCACGGAGAGACTGGTGTAACCCCACTTTGCCTCGCAAGGTCCCTGCACGGATCCGTTGGGCCCGGCCATGACCCGGTAGGGGGCACCGTCGGCCGTTCGGAGGAGAGCGGGCGCGTTCCATTTCGGGGTGCCGCTCTCCGTCATGCCGAGATTCTCGAAAAACGCGATGTTGCCGGCGGTGTTGCCGCAGAGAAGGTCCTGATCACCGTCCGCGTCCCAATCGACGACGAAAGGCGTGGAAAGCGCCCCGAACTTGAGGGTATCGGCCTCCTGCCGGAAATAGGCGGGTGGCTGGAAGACGGGAAGGCCCGCGCGGGTCTGTCCGGTGTGCTCGACGAGGGCGACTCGACCATCTTCATCGCCCACGATCAGATCGAGGTCGCTGTCTCGGTCCCAGTCGATCGCCGTCGGGGTGATCATTTGCAGGTGCATCACCAGCGGGCGGCCGTCGGATCCGGAGAGGCGGCGTCCCACCCCGTAGACCGGTTCGCGGCGGGTCCCGGTGTTTTCAAAGTAGGTGAACCCATCGAGGAATTCGCCGCACAGGAGATCGAGGTCGCCATCGCCGTCGAAATCTCCGAAATTCGGCGAAGGCCAGCCGAAGACATCGACCGGAGATCCTCCCGCGTTGATTTGAACGGGTTTGGCTGGAAAGGCCCCATCGACGTTCTCGATGAAGTAGACAAACCCGTGGAGCGGTCCGTTGCGCCATCGTCCCTCGTTGTCGTAAGCCTGGTCCCAGACGTAGTCGCTCCAGTCGTCGATGCCCGCGATGAGATCGTGATCGCCGTCGCCGTCGTAGTCGACGTATCGCCACATCCGTCCGCGGGTGTTGCCGGGATGAAAGCGTGCGTTTGGGTAGATGGTGCGGGGGCTGACAAAGCCCTTGGTTTTGAAATCCACATATTCCCGGTTCTCCACCAGGATGCGTGGCTGGCCATCGACGTGGCTTACCTGGAGATTGTGGTCCGCCGGTCCGAGCCGGATGCCAGGCTTGAAGAGCGGCATCTTCTCTTTGGAGTTGCTGCCAGGATTCTCGAAAAAATAGATGCCGTTAGAGGGTTTGTCAGGACAGGCGACGAGCAGGTCGAGGTCGCCGTCGTCATCGTAGTCCAGTGGCAGGGGCCAAGCCCAGAGTCCGACGGCGAGATCGACCGCAAGACCGGGATGATTGTAGGGCATTCTCTGCAGCTTCCAATCCTGTTCCGCCGCCGAGAGAGGCAGTGTCAGGATCGCGGCCAGGGCGGGGATTGGGATGTTGTTCATGGGGTTCGTTCCGAACGAAGAACTTTCCCGTGAACGACCGCAATCGGACGGTGGAAATGGAGGCTTTCAAACCGCCCTGCTTGCGGTGCTCGGGGTTGCCGATCTGGAATCAGCGGTGGATGGTGCCTGGCTTCCGGGCAAGTCCCGGCCCGGTTGAATCGATTCGCATGAAAGAGCCATGGTCCCCGCAGTTCCGTTCGAGGGCTTCCCTGCCCGTGGAAGTGGCGGACTGCTTGCGGGAGCGTTTGCTGGGCGGGGAATGGGGGCGGGTGTTGCCGGGGGAGTTCGAGTTGGCGAGGGCGTTGCAGGTGGGCAGGAACACGATCCGTGCGGCGCTGTCCATCTTGGAGAAGGAGGGGTTGGTGCGCACCGTTCCGGGGCGGCGGAGAGAGGTGGTTGAACGGGTGGGGAGCGAAAGGCAGTTGGTGGGGAAAGTCGCGGTCCTGGTGTTGCGGACGCCATGGCAGACGCTGGCCCAGGCGGTGCTGTTGTGGATGGAAGCCTTGCGCTCGCGCTTGCAGAGTGCGGGATGGCAGCTGCATTTTGTGGTGGAGTCGGCTGCGTTTCGGCGTGTGCCGGGGGCGGCGCTGGAGGTTCTCGTGGAGCGGCATCCGTCGGCGGTCTGGATCCTTTACCGTTCGACGGCACCGATGCAGCGTTGGTTTGAGAAGAGGCAATTGCCGACCGTGATCGCGGGTTCGTGTCATGGGGGAATCAGCCTGCCGCAGGTGGATACCGATTTTCGGGCGACTTCCCGGCACGCGGCGGCTCGCTTGCTGGGTTTGGGGCACCGTTCCGTCGCCGTTTTGGTCCCGGCGATCTCCTTCCCCGGCAATGACGAGAGCCTTCGGGTGCTGCGCGAGAGTTTTGAGGGAGCGATTCTCCAGGTGTTTTTGCTGGAGGAGAACAAGGCGAGTGTCCTGCAGGCGCTCAAAACCTTGCTGAGTGCCGAGGAGCCGCCCACTGCCATTTTCGTTTTCGAAGCCCGTCATGCCGCCACCGCTTTGACCGGGCTGGCGCAGCACGGTGTTCCGGTTCCGGCACGGATGTCGCTCATCTCGCGTGATGACGAACCCTTTCTCTCCCACCTCGTTCCCGAACCCGCCCGGTATGAGCGGAAGCCGGATGCGTTCGCCAAGAAGTTGGCGCATCTCGTGACCTCGCTAGGCAACGGACTGCCGTTGAAACAGGTCAGGCACCTCCTGATGCCCACCTTCGTCAAAGGAGAGACCCTGGGGCCGATACCTGTTCCAAAAAAGAACAGCTAGATTGCGCGCGGTCCTTTGGGGGGCGGTGGGTTATGCTGCGTTCTGTGGCCGGGAAACTTCACTCCGGCCGAGCTTCACATGTTGTCCCATTCCGAACTCCTGCAACTCAAGCGATGGAACACGCCAACCATCTACAACGGCTGGGAGCAGATCACCCGGCTCGATCCCGCCGCCCATGCCTTCAATCTGGAGGAGACCAGGGACTTCATGCCTCAGATGGGACCGATGGTGGGGTATGCCGTCACCGTGGTCGTTGAACCGTCGAACCGGGCGCATCGCGAGGCCCGTCCCGAGGCTTGGAACGAATACCGCTGCTACGTGGCCAGCATTCCCGGTCCCAAAATCGTCTGCGTGCAGGACCTCGACAAGCCGCGCGTCATCGGCTCGTTTTGGGGCGAGGTCAACAGCAACATGCACCGCGCGCTCGGCTGTGTCGGAACCATTGTCGATGGAGCCATCCGCGACGTCGATGAAATGACCAACGCAGGCTTCAAGGCGCTGGCCCGTCGTCTCTGCGTCGGTCATGCGCACGTCCATCCTGTGCGCTGGAACGGGGAGGTGGAGGTTTTTGGCCGGAAGATCGCTCCCGGAGACCTCATTCACGCCGACAAGCACGGATTTCTCGTCATCGAGCCCGAGGCCCAGCCGCAGATCGTGGAGGCGGCACGCTTCATGGATGCCAACGAGTGCCAGACCGTTATCCCGGCCGCTCGGAACAGCGCCGGGTTGAGCGCCGACCAAATCCTTGCCAACCTCGCTGCTGCAGGGGCCGAGTTTGGAAGAAAGGCCAAAGCCCAGTTCCAACGCGATGGCGAATGGTGAACCGATCCCGATTTCAAACGCAGACCTTATGAAACCCACCCTCACCCTCTGTTCCTTGCTTTTCCTCGCCTGCTCCGGTGCCTCCGCCGCGGAGCCGTTTCTGGAAAAACAGGATCTCTTCACCGTCGGCGACAATCCCGCCTACAACATCTACCACATCCCCGGCATCGTCGTGACCGCCAAGGGCACCGTGTTGGCTTGGTGCGAGGCGCGGAAGCGTCCCGCGGGGGTCAGTGACTGGGACGACATCCGCATCCTCCTCCGCCGCAGCACCGACGACGGAAAGACCTGGAGCGCACCGCAAAGCATCGCCGAAGTGCCGGGGCCCAAGCGGAAAAACCCTTTCGCCCTGCGCATGAAGAACGTGGATCCGAACGACGTAACCTACAACAACCCCGTGCTCATCGCGGACAAGGACGGCACCGTGCACATGATCTTCTGCCTCGAATACGAGCGCTGTTTTTCCCAGCGCAGCGAGGACGACGGTCTCTCCTGGTCGAAGCCGGTCGAGATCACCGCCACTTTCGAAGCTTTCAAGAAAGACTATGCGTGGAAGGTGCTCGCCACCGGTCCGAATCACAGCATCCAGCTGAGGACCGGGCGGCTCGTGGTGCCGGTATGGCTCTCCACCGGAGAGGGCGGCAACGCGCACCGTCCCAGCGTCACCGCCACCATCTACAGCGATGACCAGGGCAAAACCTGGAAGGCCGGCGAAATCGCCGTGCCCTGCACCGACGAGTGGATCAACCCGAACGAAACCGTCGCCATCGAACTCAACGACGGTCGGGTCTTGCTCAATGTCCGCAGCGAATCCAAGGCGCATCGCCGACTGGTCGTCACCAGCCCGGATGGAGCCACCAACTGGAGCAGGCCGAAGTTCGACGAGGCCCTGCTGGAACCGATTTGCATGGCCGGCATCGTCCGTTACAACCACGGCGGCAAGAGTCTCATCCTCTTCTCGAATCCCTCGCATGCGGACACGCAAAAGAGCGGGAGCACGGCCCGCAAGAATGTCAGCATCAAGATCAGCCGAGACGAAGGCCAGACCTGGCCGGTGAACAAACTCCTCGAGGACGGTCCCAGCGCCTATTCCGACCTCGCCGTCACACAAAACGGCACGATCCTCTGCTTTTATGGCGCGGGCAGCAAGCTCAGCTTCTCCGGCTCCGGCCTGCGCCTCGCCCGCTTCAACCTCGACTGGCTGGAACAACCCTGAAGAGCGTCTTCACCGCGGACGACGTCACGGAAGGTCCATCTCCGCGATCGCCTCACGCATCGCCTTGAGGGCCTTGAGGATCTCGGCAGCGGGATCGTAGTCCTTGCGTCCCATGGCGAGGGTTTCGATGGGCAGGAAGCCACGATACCCGCCGTCGTGGATGATCTTGACCAGCTTGCGAAAGTCGGTGGGAGGAGTCTTGAGTTTGCTGCCGAGGGTCTCTTTGATCTGCCAGTTCACCGCGTGCGGCACCATGAGTGCGATGTCCGCATACGGGTCGTCCGTGAAGTATTTGCCCGTGTCCACCAAGGCGCCGCACCAGGCGTGATTCACCCGCTTCAGCAGACTCAGGTGATCTGGGCCGTTGGAGAGGAAGTCGCCATGGTTCTGCAGGGCCAGGGCAACTCCGTAGGTTTCGCCATGCGCCGCGCACTCGAGCAGCGCTTCGGCCATCCACGTTTCCACCTCCTCACGCGGCGCGCCACCGGCGGCGCTCTGCCAGTCCCGGGGATTTTTTTGCTGTGGACCGGCAAAGACGCGCACCACCGGGGCACCGAGCTGCGCGGCCACCTCGATCCATCGCTTGGTCAGAGCCACGCCCTCGGCACGCACCTTCTTATCCGCCGTGGCGAAGTCATTCTTCACGCCCGTGCCGCTGATGGCGATGCCTCGATCCCGTGTGTAGCGTTTGATGCGGGCGATGTAGTCGTCCGCGGGCGCTTTTGGGTAACCTGGAAAAAAGTAGCCGGTCAGGTCCACGGCCTCGATTTCATGCTGCGCGCAGAAATCGCACACGCCGAAGAGATCGATGCCCGTTGTCGGATCGGCCAGGTTCGCGTTGAGTGGTTCGAGGAAGGAATACGCGTTCAGAGTGGGCGACAACCCTTCCTTGCCGGAGCGTGGGTGCGGTGAATCAGCCGCGTCGGCCAAGGAAAATCCCAGGGGAGGGAGAGCGGCGAGTTGAAGAAGACGGCGGCGATTCATGAGCGCGATCCCATTCAGCCGCAATCGATTGCAACCGTCAATCTGGTTCACCGCTCAAGAGTCTGTTGAAATCCGCCGACTCGAGTTCGAATGTCTTGACCAATCGGCGGAGGACGATTGAAATCGAACGGTCCGTCCTTTTCTCGCGTTGGTCCTGGAGTGCTCGGCGGTCGGGCTTGAAAGAAATTTCTGAGTCATTATTCAGCCCATGATCGTCCGTTTGGTCCTTGTTGCGTTGCTCGTCGGAGTCGGCTGCCTGCGCGCAGAACCGATCCTCTCTTCGTGGTTCACCAAGAACTCGACGACCTACGCCCGGGTCATTCAGACGACGAGCACGACAACCGGAACGCAAAACACCACGCCCGTGACCACCTGGCCGACGGCTGGCATCGTCAACAACAACACTGGCAGTCTCGCACAGACCACCCCCGCGTATGCCGATGTCCTGCGGGTTCGCTACGACGCCAATTGGGTCTATGTGAATGCCAGTGGACTCGCCTCCTACACCATGGGCCCCTTCCTCACCAAGCAGGCCGGAGGGTTGTTCGGTTTCTGGCCCGTGGCCCAGAACTACCTCGCCAAACTGCCGCGCGCTCCCGGATCGCCCCCAACCAATAAGACGACGCACGGCGGTGGATTGATCGGTCTCATGGTGAATGGTGTGGGGATCTATGACTTGGGCGACGCCTTCGGGTTCGTGCAGACTTCGGCCTCGCCGGTGACGGGCAGTGACGTGATGGGCAACACCAACGCGACGCACCCCTGGTGGAGGGATGCCCTCGCGGTGGAGGTGGTGACCTTTGATCCCGGTTTCGCCCACCAACCCGGCATCAACGGGCAATATCATTACCACGCGGAACCCAAGGCGCTGCGGCATCAGCTGGGTGACAACATGAAGGCGCTTTATGACGCCACGAACCACACTTACAGTTACACCGAGGACACCTCGAACCTGCATCATTCTCCCATCCTCGGCTGGAGCTTTGACGGATATCCGATCTACGGACCGTATGGTTACTCCTCGTCCATGGACGCGAACAGCGCCGTGACCCGGATGCGCACCGGGTTCGTCCTGCGCGACGGCACCAACGGCACGACCAATGTCTCCTCCACCGGGCGCACCACGCTTCCGAAATGGGCGGCGATCACCGAGGGCTTTGCCACGCCGGTGAACTATGCTTCTCAAACGCTCAGCAATGGCGACTACGTGCTCGCCTCCGCCACATTCTACGGTCCCACTACGAACTACACCACCACCGGTCCCCAGGGGGCGACCTACTCGCTCGGGCGCTATATAGGAGACTATGATTATCTCGGTGACCGGGGCAAGACGCAGGGTGTGCACTTCGACCTCGACGTCTACAATGGCCGCACCTGTGTGACCCCGGAGTTCCCGGAAGGCACTTACGCCTACTTCGTGACCATCGACTCCTCCGGAAATCCTGCTTTTCCCTACATGCTTGGTAAGCAATATTGCGGAACCAAGACCGGCACCACCACCGGTGTGACCGTGCCGGGTAGCGGAGTCACCGAATTGTTCAACAGCACGACGGTCGCGGAAACTTGGTCAGGCAGCCCTGTCGTGGCCACTTCCAACGGCAATGTCACCCTGACTTGGAGCGCACTCGAGGGAGGCACTTACAAAGTGGAGACCTCCGCGGATCTCGCCACCTGGAACACCCTGAACGCCTCCGTTCCCGGTCCCGACAACACCGCTCTCCCGGCCCCTGCCACCGTGATCACCACGACTTCCTTCATTGACAGCTCCGCCGCGGCACCCGCAAGCAACCCGAGGCGGTTCTATCGCGTGAAGCGCAACCCTTGAACCCTGTCCGATCATCCAGGCTTTGCTCTCCGGTTCCAGGCATCGATTGAGCTCGTCCCCGTTCCATGAACGACCTCGTCCGCCTGCTCCGCCGCGTCGCCACCATCTGGTTGGCGCTGTTGATATTGGGGAACGGTTCCGTGCGCGGCGCGGTCCTTGAAGTCGCCGTCCGGCATCTCTTCAACGGCGAGCCCCTGCTGCTGGATTCCCTGCGCTATCACAACGCCGCCGATGAAACGCTATCAGTCACCCGATTGAGTTATCTCTTGAGCGGTTTTGCCCTGGAACGGGCCGACGGCACCTGGGTGGAAGTTCCTGACCAATACGCCTGGATGGACTTGGCGCGGCGGCGCACCGTCGTCCGCCTCGAGGGAATCGCTGCAGCGGGCTATCGTGCCCTGCGATTCCACGTCGGCCCGGATCCAGCGGGCAACGCCGCCAACCCGGCCGCCTATGCGGCCGACCATCCCCTCAACGCCAACCTCAATGGCCTGCACTGGAGCTGGCAGGGCGGTTACATTTTCCTCGCTTTCGAGGGACAATATCGGACGGGAAGCGAGGAATTGAAGGGCTACGCGCAGCACCTGGCCCGTGACCCCAACCGCACCCGGATCTCGCTCCCCGTGGTCTTGGATTTGACGAGCGACGTCGCGGTCCTGCTCGACTTCGATCTCGGCACGCTCTGCAATGCGCCGCGGGCCATCTCGTTCGAAAACGACGGTGCCGCGACCCATTCGCGGGAAGGGGACCCCGTCGCCGCTGCGTTGGTCGCGAATCTTCCCGGCTCTTTTCGGGTGAGTCAGGTTCTTTCCGCCGTTTCTCCGTCGCGCCGTTCCCCGCCGCCCCAGCCCATTGATTTGCCGAAGAGATACACTCCCTATCGATTCGTCATGAGCGGAGCCTTTCCTCTGCCGGATCTTCCGCGCGACAATCCGCTCATCGTGGAAAGGGTGGCGCTCGGCAAGGCGCTGTTCCACGAGACTTCCCTCTCGCGGGACGGGACGATTTCCTGCGCATCCTGCCATCTCGAGACGAATGCGATGGCGGATCCGCGTCGATACAGCACCGGGGTCCGCGGTCAGGTCGGCACCCGCAACGCGATGGCGCTCTTCAATCTCGCCTGGAAAAGCAGCTTCTTCTGGGACGGTCGCGCGCCGTCGCTCCGCGCTCAGGCTCTGATGCCCATCCTTGACCATACGGAGATGGAGGAAACCCTCGAACGCGTCACCGCCCGGTTGGCCGCGAGCCCGGAGTATCTCCGGCTTTTCCAGGCCGCGTTCGGGTCGGGCGAGATGACCGGGGCCAATCTGGGACTGGCGCTGGAACAGTATCTCCTCACGCTGACCGCTTACAATGCCCGGTTCGACCGCGCCCTGAGAGGGGAGGCGAGTCTGACCGATCAAGAAATGCGCGGCTTTGAACTTTTCATGACCGAGTATGACCCACGCACCAACCAGCGCGGGGCCGACTGCTTTCATTGCCATGGCGGTCCGCTGCTCACCGACCACCAGTTTCACAACAACGGCCTCGCCCCGGTCGAGGCCGATCCGGGCCGTTTCCGGGTGACCCGGAGCGAGGCCGATCGCCACAAGTTCGTCACCCCAAGCCTGCGCAACGTGTCGCGCACCGCTCCCTACATGCACGACGGACGCTTCGCCACCCTCGAACAAGTCGTGGCCCATTACAGCGGGAGCATCCACCGGAGTCCAACGCTCGATCCCAATTTGGCCAAGCATCCCGTGGGCGGATTGGAGCTCAGCGCCGCTGATCAACAAGCGCTCGTCGCCTTTCTGCGCACGCTTTCGGATGGGTAAAGTGTGATCGAAGCGAAGCCGAGTCTGTCCCTCTCTTTGGGTGGGAACGAGGCGGAGGATGCGCACCAGATCCGACCGCCGCGCCATCTTCCGGCACACCAGCACCGATTCCACGGACCCGGCAAACTCAATCAACCCCAAGCCTGCCAACCCAATTCGTCGACAAACAGCAACGAATCGCCAGAGAAGTCTCCCTTTGTCGGGAGGCCGGGGAGAAAAGGCCGGGGAGGGCATGGAGGGCGAATGGCCTCGTATGAAGTCGAAATGAAGCGGCTCATTTTCCCGCCCGCATCCATTGGCGGTAAATATCCGCGTTTCCCGAGAAAGCCCGGTGGCGTTCGGTGCCTTTCTTGATCTGGGCGAGTTCATCGGCGATCTCGAGATCGTAGACCTCGGGCGACTCGTCGCCCGGATCGCGGCTTTCGGCGATCCATTGATCGAGTCGGGCGGAAAGCGCGCGCTTCGTCTCCGCGTGAGCCGGGTCGCCTGCGAGATTCAGGTGCTGCCAACGGTCGGCCTTCCACTCATACAATTCCTCGGCCGGGCGGGCGGGGGCGAAGAGCAGATTCTCCGCAAGCTCCGGCAATGAACCTGCGGCGTGAAGTTCGCGAAGCCGCTGGAGGATCGCCTTGCTGTCCTTGTAGTCGTTCGGCATCAGAAGCGGGCGGTCGGGATGAAAGTTGCGGATGTAGAGATGGGTGGCGGTCCTTGCCGAACGAATCCGGTCGGAGGCTTCCCCGCAGCGGTCGCGGGCCGCGAAAACGATGTCGCGCGGCTCGTAGTCCTCGGCCAGGACATCGCGGCCCTGCATCCATCCCGGAATTGCGAGCCCGGCCGCGGCGAGCGTGATCGCGGCCATGTCGATGGATTCGACGAGATCGGTCCGCACCGTTCCCGGGGGCACGCCGGGACCACTCACGATGAAGGGGATGTGCGTGCCTTCGTCGTAGAGGAATTGCTTGCCCCGCGCGTGGCTGATGCCGTGGTCGGTCATGAAGATGACGAGGGTGTTTCCGGCGAGGCCCTCGGCCCGGAGACGGTCCATGACGAGACCGACGTGTTGATCGGTCAGGCGGACGCTGTCGAGATAGGCGGCCCAGTCGCGCCGCAACAAGGGGTCATCCGGGTAATGGGATGGCAGGGTGATTCTCCCGGGATCGACGGCTTCGCCAAAGGCCGCAGCGGCACGCTTTTGCAGCTCGGCGAAGGAGGCCTCGCTGTCGCCGCGCAATTTGCCCCCGTGCAGCTGCACCTGCATGAAGAACGGCTGGCCCTCTTTTCTTCCGGCCCAGTCGTGGCTGTGGTAGATCGCTTTGTTCCATTGGAAGTTGTAATCGGTCTTGCCCGTCTGGTCTTTTTTCACCGGAAGTCCGCGGTGATCGAAGCCCGGCAGGCCGCTCCCGATGCAGGTGAAGTAGCCGGCCCGTTGCATCCGCGCCGGGAGCGGTTCGACGTCCGCGGGGAGCGTGATCCGGTGCTCGCCCCGCCCGCTGCGATGGTGGTGGGCCCCGATGGTCGTCTGATAGCAGCCCGTGATCATCGCAGAACGGCTGCTCGAGCAGACCGGTGCGGTGACAAAGGCGTTTTCGAAGCGCATCCCCGCCTCGGCGATCCGGTCGACGTGGGGCGTGGCGATCGCGGTTTCCCCATAACAGGAAAACTCCGCCGACATGTCATCGACGACGAACCAGACGACGTTCGGACGCGGCGTGTCGGCCACGGCGGGAAGGACGGAAAGCAGAATGAGGAGCGGGATCAGGCGCATCGGACCCTTCGAAGCCTACGTTCAACCCCGGGCCCTGCAAATCGTTCCGCGGCTTGGAGCTTTTTGGAACGGACAAGATTCTCCCTGATGATCGGGTGGGCTGGGAACTGGCCCGCGAACGCAACCCGAAGGCTCTGATCCTGTCTTCGGCTGGAGATTGACCTACCCACCGGCTTGCAAAGCAGTTCTGGTGACCCGGCACCCTGGCCCCGCGCCCGAGTTCTTTCACGACCCGTTCGATCTTTTTCCTGAGCGGTTTGGGGTCAGGCAAAATCTGCATGGATGGGTTGAGAATGAAGGGCGATTTTGCCTGCCGCGTTTCGCTTCCGAGAGTGGTCTGCTTTGCCCACGCAATCGCCGGGATCCGAGCTCCGCACTCGGTCAACCGTCAGCCCCGTTCTGGTCAAGGGGCGTGTGGGCCAGTTCACCGAGGGAGCGCTTCGTGATGTCGTGCCCTGATTTTCCCGGATTTGGTTTTCAATCCCCGCCTCCGCCGCAACCGCCGCAGCCGCTCCCACATCCTCCACCGCCATCGCCATCGCTGCCTCCGCTGCTGCAACCGCTCGAACAGCCGCTGCTTGATTTCGCAGTCGCCTTGGCTTGCATCCTCTCCAAGTGCCCGTGGATCGGGCTGAAGAGCGGGATCGCTGCGAGCACCGAGGGCCCGTAAAGGGCTACGGAATTGGAGACCAGCGGCAACCCTCCCTCGTCTGGGGTCGCCACTTCTGCCCGTTCGACTTCGTTGCGCGTCCGGAGGTCGGCCAAGACGGCCTCGCCCGAGGCGGTCAGCCTCTTGACCGCGGCTCCAAAGATCATGGTCACGAAGATCGTGACGAACAGGAGGATGATGAGAAACAGCACCGGCTTCTCCCGACTCACGCCGATGACCACCTTTGCTACGCCGAACGCGAACAGTGCGAGCAATGGCAGGACGGCGCCGAGGGAGGCGCCGCGGCGCTCTTCAGTGGTTGGACGCAATCCGCGCGTGGCCAAAGATACTTCGATCGACCGCATCGTCGGCTCAACGGTCTTGCCGACTTCGCGCACCAGGATGCCTTTGGCCCCCATGGCCTTTGCTTTTTTAAAGAGCACTTGTTCGGCTGGATGCAGATCACCGGGAGCGGGTTTGGTCGTTGCCACCAGGGCCGCTTTCGTGCCGTTGGAGATCCACTCCAGGAGCCCGGAATGAATCAGACGAGTGATCGCCAGCTGAATCACGCGACCGGCACCCGCAGCGAGAAACGCGATTTCGAACGGGTCCACCAGGGGCTCCTTCATGCGGCGATCGAATCGGTCCAGGGCTCGATTCGCCCGACGGTTGCACCAGATCCCCGCCGCGATCAGAGCGATCACGTAAAAGAGCAGGAAGTCCCGGCCGCGCCAGTCCAGCGGCGAAGGGATGGCGAGCATGATGGTGTCGGCGGTCATCGGTTGGATGGCGTTTGGGGACGGAAGATCGACCAACTCGGTTTCGGCAGCAGCCAGAATTTCGCTTCATCGACCCAGCGTGCTTTTGGGGCTTCGGCGAACCGGCGTTCCGGGGCGGGCCAGATGTCGGCGGGCGGTTCTTCGCGGAAGATTCGGCGGTAGCTCTCCAGCGTCCGGGAATACCAGTCAACGAACTTCGCTGCCTCCGCGCCGCCGCCGGTGGTGGGTTCGTGATGGAGATCCTGGCCGAGCACCTCACGGCACAAGCCTTGCCAATAGCTGCGGGTGTAGACCAAGTGCAGGTGCCAAGCCTGATCCACCTGCACCGACGGCGTGACCGGATGGCCCGCCTGGATCGCCAGGACCACAAAGCGTTTGTATTCCGTGGCGACCCGTCCTGCGAACGCATGGCTCCAACCCTGCTCCCGCGCCAAACGACTCGTGAAGGGCAGCGACGCCCCGGCCTGATCGAGAGCAAACGCCTCGACTCGCTCGCGCAAGGACGTCTGATTGGTTGAGCTCACGAAGGCGGCTGGAGTCACTGTTGATTGAAATTTCCTGATACCGTTCCCAAAGAGATTCATCCATCGGCGGAAGCGGCTCTGTCAAGCCCCCAAGCCTCCGCCGATTGTGAATACCTTTGTCGCGCCGCCAAGCGTCCCGGTGAAGCATTTGCCAGAGTCGGCTCCGGTCGGCGCCGACTTTTTGACTCGGGCGTGGCACGGTCCGAATTTGCCGATCGCCCCTCGGCTTTGGACTACTGCTGCCCGTTTTCCCGCCACATCCAGAGCGCTTTGATCCAACCGCGGAGGCGACGGGTGTCGGCTGAGGTGTCTTCTCCGGTGCCGAGGCGGTGGAGTTGGTCGCGGACTTGTTTGGGATTGCGCGCCATTTGCTCGCGAAGTTGCGCGACCCGGTCGAGGAGCGCTTTGCGTTGCAAGGCGAATTCGTCGGCGGCCCGGGTTTCGTCGATTTCGAGATGAACCCGGACGATCTCGAGACGCTGATGGAAGCGCCGCCAAGCGTTTTCGAGGTCCGTGCCCCAAACATCATCGTGTTCCGCCCCCAAGGTTCCGATGGCCATTTTCGCGTCGTGAATCGCGCCGAGAACGCGATCGCGCCAGGAATCGAACGCAGCCAAGCTTTCGATGCTGGGGGCGTTGGTGAGCAGGAAATCGTTGAGGGTGAGGTTGAGGGCCCCGAGTTCACGTTGCACGGCTTCGACGGGGGCCAGACTTGCCGATGTCGTGGATCTGAGTCGTTCCTCTGCGGCTTTGCCTGAATCTCCGGCGGCGGTGAGCGAAGCGCGGAGTTCCCGGAGAGCTTCGGCTCGACCTTGGATGAGAATGTCCAAACACTCGATGATATCGGCCTCGATCATTCGTTCGAGGTCCATGAGAGAGTCGGCGGTGGGAGTTGCCATTTGGATGAGGGTTATCTGCCAGGATAACTGGAGCAGGCGCACCATGCGAATCTTTTTGCGGCGTGTCTGGGCCTGTGAAATGCCGTAGGCGGTGACGATCGTGTCAGCTGCAAAGGGTGTTTATTGTTGGTTGGGGAACGTTTTGTGCGGCGGTGGGGGGGCAATCCGCTTGGAGATTGGTTGCCAGTTCGAGTTCGATTTCGATTTCGATTTCGAGTTCGATTTCGATTTCGAGTTCGATTTCGATTTCGATTTTTTGGGGACTAGGAAATCTTGGGACGGGACGAACTTTGGGATGGAAAACCGCTCACCGCGAAACAGGGGGAGCGGGGGCGCGGGATGATTCCGCGCGCGTCGTGAAGGTCCGGGAATGGCCGGTGGAGGGAAGATGGACGGTATATTGTTGCCCATTCGCGCTCACGGAGCAGTGGATAGGGTGTGCGGCGCAGCGCTCGCCGAGATCGCCGTGGTTGGCGATCATGGCGGGATCGGAGGTGTTCTCGTGATCCTCGCGGACGTTTTCGTGAATCTGGTAGATTGCCTGGATGGTGGGCGTGCTCCGAAGGGCTTCCAAGGCGGCTTTCCCGGTGCCTTTTCTTGGACCGTTGTTCATCACCGCCACCACGGGTTCCAGGCTCCGGATGAGCAGTGGATTGTTGCTCGCTTCCAGTCCGTGGTGGTTGACTTGGTAGAGGTCGACGGAGCCCACCAGATTGAAGGGGGAGACGAGCTTTTCTTCGGAATTCCAGGAGAGATCGCCTCCATCGAAAAAGCGAAAGCCGCCGAATTCGAGGAGGAGCACGATGCTGTTGGCGTTGTCGCTCGTGTCTGGCGCCTTGGGCGGCACGGTGCCTTGGAGTGGATTTTGCGGTTGGCCGGGAGTGGGGGGGATGAAGCGTTGATTGGCCCCAAGACAACGCAAGCGCAGGGCGGGGCTGCCTTGGAGGGAGCGGAGAGGGATGACGTCGCCCGCCGCCAGGACGACTCGTTTTTCGACCTTGGCCTCGCGGTAACGCTTGCCGGCCACGGACCAGGGCAGATCCTGGGGCTTCCCGTCTGGGCTGCCTTCGGGGATTCCCTTGTCGTAGAGGACGCCGATGGGGATGAAGTTGGGCAGCTCCGCCAAGCCTCCAAAGTGATCGATGTGGAAGTGGCTGATGACGACGTGATCGATCCGTTGCAGGCCGGCGACTTCGCGCGCCACCGTTTGGATGCGTTGCGGATCCCGACCGCCGGGGTTGCCGGTGTCCACCAGCACGGATTCGCCGGCCGGCGTCACGATGAGGGTGGAGCCGCCGCCCTCGGAATCGATCCAATAGAGGTCGAGCGTTGGGTTCCGGGCCAGGGAGACAGGCGGAAGTGCGCAGGCGAAGGCGAGCGCGAGGGGCACGGCGGCGAGAATGGGGAACGGCGGCTGCATCCTGGGACGTTGCCTCAAACCATGTTCCGAAGGGAATGGAAAATTTTCGTGACTTGGCGTTCGGTTGGCGGAGAGAATGCCGAGGTATGAAGCCTCGTGTGCCAGCCGTTTTCTCCGCTCTGACATTCGCCTGCCTATTTCCCTCCTGGTTGGAGGCGGAACCACCGGTTCTGCCGGGGATCGGTGCCGCGATGCAGGGGTTGGTGGGGAAACAGGAGATCGCGGGAGCGGTGACGATGGTCGTGACGAAGGACCGGGTGCTTCATCTCGAATGCACGGGCTTCGCGGATTTGGCGGCGCAGCGATTGATGACGCCGGACACGCTGTTTTGGATCGCCTCGATGAGCAAGCCGGTGACGGGCGTGGCGGTGTTGATGTTGCAGGAGCAAGGCAAGCTGGATGTCTCTGATCCCGTGGCGAAATACCTGCCGGAATTTGCGGGCCTGAAAACGCCGACGGGCCGAGCGGCGCATCTCACCATCACGCAGATCCTGACGCACACTTCCGGGTTGGGGGAGGCGAGTGGTCCGGCGGCCACGGAAGCCAAGACTCTGGCGGATCTCGTCCCAATCTGGCTGGCCGCGCCGATGCAGGATGAGCCCGGGGCGAGGTGGAAATACTGCCAAAGCGGCATCAACGCGGCGGCCCGGATCGTGGAACTGGTCAGCGGCCAGAGTTTTGATGCCTTCCTGGAGCAACACCTGTTTGGTCCGTTGGGAATGAAGGACACCACCTTTTATCCGAGTGAGGTTCAGAGGGCGCGCCTTGTCACCGCGTATGCCAAGCATCCAGATACGGGCGTCCTGGAACCCGTGCCTCCGCGTCAGGGGTATGAGGGGACGCGGAATCGTCCGCCCCAGGGCAACGGCGGGCTGTTTTCCACGCCGCGAGATTATGCGCGGTTCTGCCAAATGCTTTTGCATGGCGGGACCTGGGAGGGGCATCGGTTTCTGGGCCCGGAAACGCTCAAGTTTCTGATCACGCCGCAAACTGGGGATTTGCCGACAGGGTTCTTCCAGGCCCAGGGGTTGGGCGCCAACTACGGATGGGGGATCGGCACTTGCATTTTGCGCAGGCCCCATGAAGGCGTGGCGGCGATGCTATCGCCCGGGACCTTCGGGCACGGGGGTGCCTGGGGAACCCAAGCCTGGATGGATCCGGTTCAAGGTGTGGCTTATCTCCTGATGATCCAGCGCTCCAATTTGCCGAATAGTGATGGCAGTGAGGTCCGCCGAGCGTTTCAAGAGGCCGCGGCCCGGGCCTTGGCGAAACCGTAGGGAAATCAGCTTCATGCCAGGATTTTCCTGACCAGTTCCCCATGAATGTCCGTCAGGCGATAGTCGCGGCCTTGGAAGCGGTAGGTTAGTTTTTTGTGATCGATGCCGAGGAGATGGAGAATGGTGGCATTGAGATCGTGAACGTGGACGGGATCACTGACGATGTTGTAGCAGTAATCATCGGTCTCGCCGAGGGTGAACCCTTTCTTCACTCCGGCTCCGGCGAGGAAAACGGTGAAGCAGCGGGGATGATGATCGCGGCCATAATTGGTATCGGTGAGGGCGCCTTGGGAATAGATGGTTCGACCGAATTCTCCGCCCCAAACGATGAGGGTATCCTCGAGGAGTCCGCGTTGTTTGAGATCTGTGATCAGGGCCGCGGTGGGTTGGTCAGTGTCGCGGCACTGGCCCTTGATGGCATTGGGCAGACCTCCGTGGTGGTCCCAGCCCATGTGGAAGAGCTGGATGCACCGGACATCGCGTTCCGCGAGGCGGCGGGCGAGGAGACAATTTGCTGCATAGCTGCCAGGGCGTTTCACATCCGGTCCATAGAGATCGAGGATGTGTGCGGGTTCGTCGGAAACATCGATGAGATCCGGGACGCTGGCTTGCATGCGGAAAGCCATCTCGTATTGAGCGATCCGGGCATCGATTTCCGGATCTGCATAGGTCTCGTGATCCCTCCGATTCAGCGCGGCCAACTCGTCGAGCATGCCGCGGCGCACGTTGCGATCCAGACCGGCGGGGTCCGAGAGATAGAGAACGGGATCGCCGGAATTGCGAAATTTCACCCCTTGATGCTGGGCGGGGATGAAACCGGCGGACCAGAGTCGGTCATAGAGTGGTTGGTCGTCGGGGCGGCCTGAGCCGAAGGAGGTGAGGACGACATAAGCGGGCAGATTCTTGTTTTGGCTGCCGAGGCCATAGCTGAGCCAGGAACCGATGCTGGGGCGGCCGGCGAGTTGGTGACCGGTCTGGCAGAAGGTGATCGCGGGATCGTGATTGATGGCCTCGGTGTGCATGGTGCGGATCCAGCACAGTTCATCGGCCACCTTGGCCATGTGGGGCAAGACTTCGCTCAGCCAAGCCCCGCTTTGGCCGTGCCTGGCGAACTTGAAGATGCTCGGGGCCACGGGAAAACGCTTCTGCCCGGAGGTCATCGTGGTGAGCCGCTGACCTTTGCGGATGGATTCGGGGAGATCCTTGCCCCGTTGTTTTTCCATCTGGGGTTTGGGATCGAAGAGATCCATTTGCGATGGGGCGCCGGACTGGAAGAGGTAGATGATCCGCTTAGCCTTGGCCGGGAAGTTTGGAAAACCGGGCAAGCCGAGGCGGGCTTCCTCGGCGTTGGCGAGTGAGGCCAGGGCGGTGGCGCTGAGGGCGGAAGCGCTGCGGCGGAGGAAGACGCGGCGATTCAGGTAATCCTGGATGGTGGCGGCGTCGGGTGATTCGGTGATCCGGTTCATGCGGGGAATCGATCAGTCGCGGGTGATGACCCGGTCGAGATTGAGGAGGACGTTGGCGGTGACGGTGTAAGCGGCCAGTTCCGCCGCGGGAAAGGTGGGATCCGGCTTGGAAGAGCCGTGGGTGATGAGTTGGCGGGCCGCCTCGGGCGCGGTGGCGTAATGGGCGAGCCGGGCATCGAGTCCTTGGCGGAGAATCGTCAGGGTAGCCGGGTCAGGTCGACGCCCGCAAGCGATCCGATAGCCGGTGGTGAGCCGAGCCTCGGAGGAGGAGCCGCCTTCCCGGAGCATGCGTTCCGCGAGGGCGCGAGCGGCCTCGACAAAGGTCACCTCGTTGAGAAGGGCGAGGGCCTGGAGGGGAGTGTTGGTGCGCGAGCGCTTGGGGCTGCAGACCTCACGGGTTGGCGAGTCGAAGATCAGCATCGTGGGCGGAGCGGCGGTGCGTTTCCAGATGGTATACATGGTGCGCCGATACAGATCGGCACCGGTGTCCGGTTTGTAGTTGCGAAGATCGCCGTAGCGGGTGGTTTCCTCCCAGACGCCCTTGGGCATGTAGGGGCGAACGCTGGGGCCTCCGATGGCCGGAGTGAGCAGTCCGCTGACGGCCAGGGCCTGGTCCCGGAGCAATTCGCCGCGGAGTCGGAAGCGTGGGCCCCGGGCCAGGAGGCGGTTGTCCGGATCCTTCCGGATCAAGGTTGGCGTTGCTGCGGAGCTCTGGCGATAGGCCCGGCTCGTTGCCAGGAACTTGAGCATCGCCTTCATATCCCAGGAGGTGGCCGGTCGCCCATGGACGGAGGGCAGCACGGTCGGCGAGGTGAATTCGACAGCCAACCAGTCGAGCAGCTCCGGGTGCATGGGCCATTCCGCCTGGGAACCGAAATTCTCCGATGTTTTGACGATGCCAATTCCGAAGAGGCGTTCCCAGGTGCGATTGACCCAGACCCGCGCGGTGAGTGGGTGTTCACCGGAAACGATCCACTGCGCCAAGCCGAGTCGGTTCATGGGGGCTCCGGGCGGGAGCGGGGGAAGGGCGGCGGGCAGGGCTCGGTTCACCTTGTCCGCGGGTCGGTCGTATTCACCGCGTGTCAGGAGGAAGGCTGGGCGCGGCGTGGGGCGCTCCTTCATGATCATCGTGGAGGGCAGACTCTCCTCAAACTTCACGCGTTCTGCGGTGGCGGCGTCGAGGGCTGATTTGGCTTGGCGAACCGGGTTTTCAACCGCCTCGCGAAAGTGGGTTTTCAGCGTGGCAAGGTCTGCGGGCGAACGATCGTTCGGAGAGAGGGCGAGGATGCGACGGATGGCAGGCGGAAGATCGCTGCCACCGTCGAGGGAGGCGAGGTCGGGTGAAGCCTGCGTGACGGAGAGCCGAAAGCGACCGATGTTGTGATCTCCGAACCCGGAGGCGTGCCGGAGCCGGGCAGTCAGTCGGCTGTCCTTGACGATCTGCACGGGGGAGGCTGGGAGGAACATGGCGCGCCGGGCGAGCCGTTTGTCCGGCGCGTTTCCCTCGATGGCCCAGCCGCGTGATTTGGCGGCCGGATCGACGATCGAGGAGACCGGCCATCCCGATTGCTCAAACGAGGCGACGGCCTTGGCCAGCGGGATTGAGAAGGTGGAAGCCTTGCTTTGGTCGGGTTGCTGGATGGTGAGTTCGATGCCGGTGAGGACAAAGTTGCCATTTGAGCCCCGGCCGAGGCTTTGGTTTGGGAGAGAGGGATCTGGGAACACCTCGAGCAAAATTCCGCCGAAACGCCCCTCGTTCAGGGGGCCGGTGATCTCGTAGGTGTCGTTGGCGGCGTTGCGTCCTCCGGCGAGCCAGGAGCCGTCGGGCTGGCGCGTCAGGGTGGCTCCGCCCAGGCTTTTGGCCGATTCGCCGGCGAGCGGCGTCCATGAAGTGGGGTCGGATTTCCCTGAGAGGAGTCTGGCCCGGGCAGAGGACTCCCAGTCGGCGAAAGCGGCGGGCATCTGCGCCTCCGCCTTGGCGTGGGCGGTTTTGGCGGAAGCGATCTTGGCCTCCAGGGCGGTGATCTGAGCCATTTGGGCGCTGGAAGGGACTCGCAACAGCGGGGGCGTGTTGATGCCGTTTTTGCCTTCGGGATGGAGAACGCCGCTCTCCTCCACGGAATTGAAAAAGGAGAACAGTTGGTAGAATTCCCGCTGCGTGACCGGATCGTATTTGTGATCGTGGCAGCGGGCACAGTTCAGGGTGAGGGCCATCCAAGTCATCCCCGTGGTTTCCACCCGGTCGATCACGGTTTCGACGAACCATTCCTCCTCGATGCGTCCGCCTTCCCCGTTGAGGCGGTGGTTGCGGTTGAACCCGGTGGCGATGAGTTGGTCGCGGGTGGGGTTCGGAAGAAGGTCTCCGGCGAGTTGTTCGATGGTGAATTGATCGAAAGGCAGGTTGCGGTTGTAGGTCTGGATCAGCCAGTCCCGCCAGAGCCACATTTGACGGCTGCCATCGGTCTGGTAGCCGTTGCTGTCGGCATAACGGGCCAGGTCCAGCCATTCGATGGCCATCCGCTCCCCGAAGTGAGGGGAGTCGAGCAGGCGGTCGACGACGCGTTCGTAAGCGCCTGGGGCGAGATCCTTTTCGAAGGCGTCCTGTTCGGCCAGGGTCGGGGGCAGTCCGGTCAGATCGAGTGAGACCCGGCGCAGCAAGGTGGCGCGATCGGCTTCAGGTTGCATGGTGAGCCCTTCCTCTTCCAAGCGATCTAGAAGAAAGGCATCGACCGGGTGAGACGCTCCAGGCGATGCAGGGACGTCGGGCCTTTGCGGGGGGAGGAAGGCCCAGTGCCCCTGATAGGTGGCTCCCTGCTCAATCCAGGTGCGGAGAATCTGCTTTTGCTCGTCCGAGAGAACTTTTCCGCTTTCGTGCGGAGGCATGAGGTCGGAGTCGGCCGGATCGAGAAAGATGCGGGCGATGACCTCGCTCTCGGCCGGCTTGCCGGGGGTGATGGGAGTCGCCCCGGACTTTGCCGGACGAAGGGCGGGCTCGGCCAGATCGAGACGAAGTCCGGCTTTTCGGTTTTTCTCGTCGGGACCGTGGCACTGGAAACAGGCGTCGGAGAGGATGGGGCGGACGTCCCGGTTGAACACCAAATTCCCCGCGGCAGGCGCAAGTTCGGGGAGGACAAACCGGCTTGAGATGAGCAGGGCGAAAAAGAGGGATCGGGGCATCAGAGAAAATGCGCGAGGGTTGCTCCCAGGTTCTAGGGCACCGGGACTCCCCAGTCAACCCTGCGCCGGAGGGGGCGGCCCGGCAAGAGAGAGAAATCCGGGCCCAGAGTGAGTCCGGGAGCGGGGCGAACGCCCTCAATCGCGGGAGTTGCCGGAACGGCGCCAAGCCGCCAGATCGTCGTCGTGCTGGGCCAAACGGCGGTAAGCTCCATCGAGGTGGAATGCCTGGTCAAGGGAGGCCTGGGTGCGGTCGAGTTGGCCGAGCTGGCACTCGTAACAGGCAAGATTGTACCACCAGATGGCCGAGGTGTCGCTAAAGGCAGCCCCCTGGCGGAGAAAGGCGTGGGCAGCCTCCATCGATTCCGTGAGGCGGATGGCAAAGGCACCCATCACGTAGAATTCGGGGGTGGAGGGGCGAGCGGCAAGATTGGCCCTGGCGAGGTCAGCTGCGGCCTGCCAGTTGCCCTGTCCCTGGAGGATGGAGAGGCGCAACACGTTGATATCGCGGTCGTGCCGCAAGCCCTCGGGCAGATGATCCAGACACTCCATGGCCTCGTCGTGGAGGCCGAGAAAGTGGTAGGCCCCGGCCCGCTCGACCTGTTCCGGAGGACTGATTCGGGAGGTGGCGGCGGAGCAGACGTTGTCTTGCTGCGCGATGGAAGTCACCGACGATTTGCCAGGTGCTGGATGACCGGAAGAAATGCTGCGGCTCATGAGGAAGTGAGTCGGAATTGCAACCACTCGGTGACGGCTTCGTGTTCCCAGCCTTCCGGGTTCAACTCGGCGGCCGCGATGTCGCGGAGCAGAAGAGTCACGAGATCGGTCAGGCTGGAGATGCCAAGATCCCCGGCGATTCGCTGCAAGGCAGCTGTTTCGTCCCGGGTCAGACCGAGACCGGTTTCGGGAGATGGAACGGACGCCTCGGAAGAATACATCGGCTGGAAGGTTACCAGTGAAAGATCAACAACTCTTAAATACTAAGAGAGCTGGTAAATTCAAGTCCGAGGTTGCAGGAATTTTCCGTTGATCTGGTCCCGCGTGTTTTGACTTTTCCCTGGCGGTCCGGGCGGCTACAGTGCGCGCCTTATGACCCTTCGTTTTCTTGTTGTTGTCTGTCTCTTTCTGGCGGGGACCGCGCGCGCCGCTGATTTGCCCAAAATTCCTTCCAAGCCGATCGCGCAGAAAAAGGAGTTGTTGTTCTCGGATGATTTCGAGGGGAGCGCCAGACCGGCGCAATGGCACAAGGTGGTGGAGACATTCGCCTTTGAGGCGGGGGCGTTGAAGGGGACGCAAACCCGGGACGTCACGATTCCCGCCGCTGGGGACAAGCCTGAAATCAAGGCCCATGCGGCGGTGCATGGGTTGGAGATTCCGACCAAGGACAGCGTGGTCGAGTGCCGGATCAAGTTCGACGGCGCCACGATGATCGATGTGGAGTTTGACGACCGGAAATACACCGGAGCGCATTACGGGCACATTTGCCGGGCGCAGGTCCGGTTGACCGGGGTCACCATCATCGATGAGCGGGATGGGAACATGAAGAATGACATCCGTGCGATGGCCACCGGGCCGGAGAAGAACAAGTTGTTGGAGGGGCGCCAAGTCACCTACCCGGTGAAGTTGCAACCGGGCAAATGGTATCTGCTCGGCGTGGAGACCGCCGGGGACGAAATGCGGGTGACGATCGACGGGAAGCGTGTCGCGTATCTGCAGTCGTCCGGAATCGGACACGAGATGAAGTCGAAGATCGAGCTGGGAGTGGCCGGGAAGACCGGTTGGATTGACGACATCAAGGTCTGGAACGCCGCGCCAGCCCGTTGAGAGGTGGGGCTGCCCAGGTGGCAATCCGCCCTTGCGATCCTGGATCTTGCCCCTTGCGCACTCCGCTTGATTGCGCTAGGGACGCTGAGCCGTGACTGCTCGCCGCCCGTTCACAGATCTCGTCTCTCTGCCTCTCTGGTTTCTGGCCGGGATGTTTGGGGTGGATGGTGGCTGGGCCGGGGAAGAGGTGGACCGTTTTGCGCCCCCCGCGTTTTACGTGGCCTCGTTTGCTCCGGAGTTCCTGGACGAGATCGAGAAGGATCGGCTCATGCTTTCCCAGACCGCGCCGGAGTTGCTGATGGCTTGGTCCGAGTTGGAGCTGATTCAGTGGGATCGACCATCACTGCCTCGTGCCGAGGGAGTTCTGGGACCGATCGATTCCGCAGAAGCTTTTGGTTTTGGGGCGGACGAAGTCTTGGAGACGGATCCTTCGGGCGTGGTTTCCCTGGTCAAGAGCTTGGCCAAGTTGAAGTTCTGGAGCGACCGCCGATCCGGGGACTCGTTGCTGGCGGATTTGGGGAGTGGGTCGGATCATTGGAAGGTGAAAGTGAAGGCGGGGCCGGTCCCGGCGGTGATTTTGCGAACCAGTTGGTGAGGAGGTTGGCGCAAGAAAATCGCGCCGCGCGTTCGACGTCTTGCAATTGGTTCGTCTAGGGGCCACCATTCCTCGCGATGCTTCTCGCGATCGACCCTGCTCAGATCCACGATTCCCTTTACGCCTTCCTCAGCATTCTGCTGGAGGGTGCCTTCTTCATTTTCATCGGAACGGTGATTTCCGGCTTTATCGACGCCTATTTGCCGCCGTCGCTGCTGGACCGGATGCTGCCGAAGAACCGGGTGCTGGCGGTGGCTGTCGGGGGGCTTCTCGGGGCGGTGCTTCCGGTTTGCGAATGTGCCATCGTGCCGGTGATCCGGAGGTTGGTGGCCAAAGGGTTGCCCCTCTCGGTGGCGATCACTTACATGCTGGCGGCGCCGATCATCAACCCGGTGACGATGGTCAGCACCTTTGCCGCCTTTTCAGAGCGGGGCGATGCCGGAGTGCTGGTGGCGTCGTCGCGGGCGATCCTGGCTTACGGAATCACCGTATTGGTGGGGTTGGTGATGATTCGGGTGGCGCTGCGGTCGGTTTTGCGTCCGCAGATTCAGTGGGCGGTTGATCGTGGCGAGGCTGGGGGGCACGATCACGATCACGATCATCATCACGGTGGAGCGAAGTTGGTGCATGCGCTCCAGGTCGCGCAGCGTGACTTCACCGATGTGGCGATGTATTTCGTGGTGGGCGTGGCGTTGACCGCGTTTTTGAACAATGTGATCCCGCGCGATTGGATTGAGCCGCTGGCGGGGAACGACGTGACCGCGATTCCGACGCTGATGGGGGCGGCGTTCATCCTATCGCTTTGCAGCACCTCGGATGCGTTTGTGGCGGCCTCGTTGGACGAGTTTTCCTACGCGGCGAAATTGGCCTTTTTGATCTTTGGGCCGATGATGGACCTGAAGTTGATTTTTCTCTATTCCAGCATCTTCAAGCCGAGGTTTGTTTTGATCTTGGCGTGCGGCTTGTTTATTTTGGTGGGGGTGGTTTGCCATCAGTGGGGAGTCTTTGATCAGGCGGCGGTCCGATGAGCGCGATTTCAAAATCCATGCAATTGTCCCGAACGGAGATCTGCCGGTTGATGGGGATCGGGGCCATGTTGATTTGGGCCGTGGTGCTCCTGGGGTTTTATGTGACCGGCAGGGTTGAGAGTTACATTCGGCCGGAGTATCTGCGGACGTGCACGTTGCTTGCGGGCCTGGGTTTGCTGGCGTTGTCCGCCTTCAACCTCCGTCATTTGCGGGCTCAGGAAACCTGCGGTCACGATCACGGGCACGATCATCATCACGACCACGACCACGAGCAGGGTTGCTGCGGGCATGACCATGATCATGGTCACGTCCATGAGGACACTTCGTTCCTCGGCAACGGCGCGGGATTGGCGATCATGGTGATTCCGGTCCTGATCTCGGTGCTGTATTCCCAAGACCGATTTCTCTCGTCCGCCACGATCCGCAACAAGGGCTTTGTGGAGGATCCGAACGCGGTGGCTGCGCGGGTCGAGAAGGAGCTTCCCGGGGCCGCTTCCGCCGCAAAGGGGGAAGAGGAAGAGATTCTGGAATACACCTTGGCAGACTTGGAGAAAGTGGTGCAGCGCAGCCCAGAGGGAAACCTGATGCTCACGGTGGACCAGCTTTTCTACACGGCCGGGGACGCGGAGTTGCAACGGGTTCTCAAAGGGCAGCCTGTGGAGGCGGTGGGGCAGATCATTCCAGACAAGGACTCCGGCAAGAAGAACCGGCTGCGGATCTTCATTCTGATGGTCAGCTGTTGTGCTGCCGATGCCCAGCCGGTATCGATCGCGGTGGAATTCCCGGGGACGCCGCCTCCGCACAAGGAGATGCAGTGGGTGAAGGTCAGCGGGACGATGGTCTACGCCGTGGAAAATGGGCAGAAGCAGGCGATTTTGAAAGCGGTGAAGATGGAGCCGACCAAGGAACCGGCCAATGACTTGCTCTACTGAGCCTTGCTTTCCCGCGCCAGGAACCTCCGGGGCATTTCCGCACGGAAATGTCTCCAAGGAAAGGCCTCGATGAAGTCGCTCAAAGGAGCGCCATTCCGCCTAAAAGATTGACTGGGCCGCAGCGGTGTTGGCCGCAGTGACGGACTCGGAGAGGGAATCTCCGAGGGCGAGCCGGGCCGCCAGGGTTCCGGCAAAAGTGTCGCCAGCGCTGGCCTCGTCCACCGACGTGCCGTGAGGTGGGCGCAGACTGAAGTCTCCTTCAGGCGTGATGACCTCCACCGGCTCGGTGCCATGGGTGATGATCAGACTTCCGACCGGGAGATCTTCTCCGGCCGGGGTGGCGGCGTCGAGTTGACCGGCTTCTATCTCGTTCACCAAGAGGATGTCGATGAAGACCTCGGACCAGGGGAAATTCGGAGAAAAGGGTGAGGGATTGAAAATGACTTGGGTGCCGGAGCGGTTGGCGATCTGCATCGCGGTCACCACGGTTTCGACCGGCAGTTCGAGTTGGATGAGCAGAAAGGCGGACTCCGCGATGGCTTCAGCGGCAGAAGTGACATCCTCGGGGGTCAATGTGTGATTGGCTCCCGGGAAAACGACGGAGGTCCATTGGCCGGACGGCAGGAGATTGAGGAAGGCGGCGCCGGTTGGCAGACTGGTCTGCTTGAGGTGGTGGGTCGAGACACCTGCGGCCACAAGATGGTTGTGAAAATCCCTTCCGGCGGCATCGGGACCGAGGGCGCCGATCAGGGAAACCTTGGCCCCCTGGCGGGCGGCTGCGATGGCCTGGTTGGCGCCTCTGCCGCCGTGGCGAATGGTGAATTCGTTGGCCGTTACGGTTTGGCCCGGTTGGGGCAAGGTGTTGATCGAGGCGACGTGATCGAGCCTGAGGGGGCCGACGACGCAGAGTCGGCCGCGGCGCTCAGGGGGAGGGGGATCGCTCATGCGCCTTGGGGATCTTGATGTTCCAGGTTGGAGAGGTATTCCAGAATGGCGGCTTGGGCGCGAACGGGAGGGGTTGTGTCGGTGGGTTGACGCAGTCGGTTGCTGAGGCTGGAATCGAGGACTCTGGCTTTGACCGTGTCTGACCACTGGATTTCAAGATAACGTCCGAGTTGCTCCTGCAGCCACGGATCCAGGATGGGGCACAGAACTTCGCATCGGCTGTCGAAATTGCGGGGCAGAAAGTCGGCCGAGCTGAGGTAAAAACGGCGCTTGCCGCCATTGTGGAAAATCAGGACCCTGGCATGCTCCAGCAACTGATCGACAATTCCGATGGCGTTGAGGTGGATTGAGCAGTCCGGTTCGCCGGTGTCGAGTGAGAACATGCCGCGGATGATGAGTCGGATATCGACGCCCGCCGCTGCGGCGCGGTAGAGACGGCGAACCACCTCGACATCGGAGAGGTTGTTGATCTTGATCCAGATCTGGGCCTTTTCGCCTGCTTGTGCGGCGGCGATCTCCGCATCGATGGCGCCGTAAATGGTGGAGCGGAGAGTGAAAGGGGCGCAGACGAGGTGGCGCAATTTGGGGACCTCAAAATTGCGGTCGAAGAAGCGGAAGATCTGGAGGAGATCCTCACCGATTTCCGGGTTGGCGGTGAAGAGCATGTGATCGGTGTAGATCTTGGCCGTGACTTCATTGAAGTTGCCGGAGCCGACCACGCTGTAGCTGCGCAGTACGCCCAATTCGATCCTCTCAATGAGACAAAGTTTGGCGTGCACCTTGAGGCCTGGCACTCCCCAAATCACACGGATGCCGGCGTCGCGGTAGCGGCTCGCCCAGGTCATGTTGTTCTGTTCGTCGAACCGTGCGGTCGGCTCCACCAGGACCGTGACTTCCTTGCCATTCCGCACGGCGTTGATCAGGGCGCGCGCCACGAAGGAGTCCTTGGCGAGGCGATATTGCGTCATGCGGATGGTTTTCACCAGGGGATCGATGCTGGCTTGGCGCAGCAGATCGAGGAAGTGATGAAAGCTGTGATAGGGAAGATGCAGGAGAATATCCCGGGTCCGAATGGAGCGGAACAGGTTGTTGTCCTCTGTATCGATGCGAGGCGGCGGGACTGGATGAAGAGGTGGGTATTGCAAGTCTCCCCGACCGAGTGTGGGGAATTTGATCAAATCTTTGCGGTTGTGATAGCGCGCCCCCGGAAACTTGGAGTCCTCATCGCCGACGACATCGAGGGCGTTCATGACGAGGCGGAGAAAGGGCTTTGGCATGTTGGCGTCGTAATTGATCCGCACAGGATCCCCTTCCTCCCGCGCCTTGAGCCCCTCGCTGAGCTGTTCATAGAGGCTGTCCATGAAGTCGTTGTCGAACTCCATTTCGGCATCGCGCGTGAACTTCACCGCATAAGCCTCAAAGGTGTCGTAGTGCGTGGGCTCAAAGACCATCGGCAGACCGAAACGAATGACGTCATCGAGATACATGACCAGCTTCTCCTCGCCGATTTTGGGGAGAACATGGAAGCGTGGGATGTCCGTTGGGATTTCGATCAGGGCATGAAGGGGGCGGCCGCTGCCAACCTTCCGTCCGAGTTTCACGGCCAGATACATCGGTTGATCCTGCAAATCCCGCAGCATCGAGGTGCTCTTGATCACGATCGGCATCAGGCGGGGGAGCACTTCGCGGGAGAAGTAATCCCGAAGATGCTTTTCGAGGGAGGGGGGCACTTCCTTGTCCGTGATCACGCGGATGCGCTCTTCGCGGAGGGATTCGAAGACCTGATCGTAGACCTCATTGAAAAGGCGCGATTCGGCCTTCAAGGTCTGGTTGACCTTCTGCAAGGTCTCCTTGGGATCGGGGATGCCCAGTTTTTCCGGAGGCAAACCGAGGCGGGCCAACCGGCGCAAAGTGGCGATGCGAATCCGGAAAAACTCATCCAGGTTCGACGAATAGATGCCGAGGAATTTCACCCGTTCCAGGAGCGGGGTCTCCGGCAGTCGGGCCTCTTGAAGAACCCGGGAATTGAAGGAGAGCCAGCTTACCTCCTTGCTGCGAAATGGGATGTCGATCACTTCAGTGCGGCTTCTTGCGTTTGAGCCAGGGCGAAGGCCGCAGCTCCTGCAGCCACGGCATCGTCCCCCAACTTCGCCTGACGAACTTCCACCTCCTGGGCCAGGGCCGCACTGGCATACCGCTGAATCGCTGCACTCACACCCCGCAGGTAGAGTTTGGAGAAGCGTTCGACCAAGCCGCCTCCCAGCACCACCACATCCGGGCCGAGGAGATCAACGACGTTGGAGACGGCGACCCCCAGGTGATGGATGGAATTCTCCATGATGCGGCGGATCGCGAGATCGCCGGCATCGATGGCCCGGGCCAGGGCGCCGCTTTTCACGTTTTCCAGGTCGGTTCCAACCTCTTTCAGCAGGAAGGGGGCGTTGCCGCGATAGGCCTCCGCGATGGCGGCGCTGGCGATTCCGAGTCGTCCGCAGATGCTTTCCATGACGGGGGGCTCTCCGCGTTCGGTCCCCAGGTGCGAGAGATGCACCCGGGTATGGCCCAGTTCCATGCAGGACGCATTCTTTCCGGTGAGGAGCCGTCCCTCGATGACGCAACCGGCTCCGACTCCGGTGCCGGGGAATACCGCGACCAAAGTGGAGGCTCCCTTGCCGGCTCCGAGTTTGTATTCTCCGTAGGCTCCGGCATCGACGTCGTTGAGGATTTTGGTGGGAGCCCCGAAGCGGCTGCGGATGACTTGGCCGATGGGGACCTCGGTCCACCCGAGGTTGGGCGCGTGACGAAGCACGCCGTTGGAGAGATTGACCACGCCGGGGCATCCGACTCCGATGGCAGCGACCTGTTCCTGGGAGACCTTGGCCTCGTCGAGAATGGCCTGGATGCACTCCATCATTCGCTCAAGACCTTGGTCAGCCCCCTCCTGCCCCTTGGCCGGACGGCGGCGGCGGGCGACCGCCTTGAATTTGTCATCGAAGAGGCAGGCCATCATCTTGGTGCCGCCCAGATCAAAGCCTATGGAGTATTTGGAACCGTCGCTCATGTGGAAGGATGAAAGGGCGAACTGTTACGAAAATGTCACGATGGTGGAAGCAGAGTTTTGTGAACATTTTGCCGTGCGTCAAATTGACTCTATAGAAACCGAGCTGGGGAGAGTCAAAATGGCGCAAAAATGGGAACCGGAGTGGGATCCGACGGGGTTTGCCCGGTGGAATGGCACCTGCTCTTCAGTTGTGAAACCTCACAAATCCCTAGAACCCCATGTCTCCCCAGAAATTCACTGCCAAGCTTCAGGACGCTCTTCAAGACGCGCTCGATCTCGCCAGCACCGCTGGTCATCCGGAAATCGGCCCCGCTCACCTCTTCGTCGCTCTGCTCAAGCAGGAGGGGGGGCTGGCTCAACCGGTGTTTGAAAAGGCCGGGGTGAACCTGACCAGTCTGCGAGAACAGGCCCAGGCCCAGGTTTCCCGGATGCCCCGGGTTCACGGCGCCACGGGGCAACCCCAGGTGGGGCGCGAGTTGAGCGATGCCCTCCGCGCGGCGGACCAGCGCCGGGAGGCGATGCAAGACGAGTTTCTCAGCGTTGAGCACGTGCTTCTCGCCTTGGCGGAGAGCCGTTCCGGTGTGGGGGAGCTTCTGCGGAAAGCGGGGGCGGATCGTTCCACCCTCGAGAAGGCGCTGAAAGGGGTGCGCGGGAGTCAGCGCGTGGTCGATCAGGACCCGGAAGGGAAATACCAGGCGCTTGAGAAATATGGGACAGACCTCACCGCCCTGGCTCGCCAGGGAAAGATCGATCCCATCATCGGACGCGATGAGGAGATCCGCCGAGTGATGCAGATTCTTTCCCGGCGCACCAAGAATAACCCCGTGCTCATCGGGGAGCCGGGCGTTGGGAAAACCGCGATCGCGGAAGGATTGGCGCGGCGGATCATCAGCGGAGACGTTCCCGACAGCCTGAAGAACAAGCGGTTGGTCGCGATGGATTTGGGCGGCATGATCGCGGGGGCGAAGTATCGCGGCGAGTTCGAAGAACGGCTCAAGGCCTTTCTCAAGGAGGTGACCGCCAGCGAGGGGCAGATCATTCTCTTCATCGATGAACTGCACACCATCGTGGGGGCCGGGGCCAGCGAAGGGGCCGTCGATGCCTCGAACCTGCTCAAACCGCAACTGGCGCGGGGCGAGCTGCGCACCATCGGGGCCACGACTCTCGATGAGTATCGAAAATACATCGAAAAGGACGCCGCCCTGGAACGCCGATTCCAACCCGTGATGGTGGGTGAACCGAGTGTCGAAGACACCATCGCCATCCTCCGCGGCATCAAAGAAAAGTATGAAGTTCACCACGGTGTGCGGATTCAGGATGCGGCCCTGGTGGCGGCGGCGACTCTCTCGAACCGCTACATTTCCGATCGATTTCTTCCGGACAAGGCGGTCGATCTGGTGGACGAGGCGGCTTCGCGGTTGAAGATCGAGCTGGATTCGTTGCCGACCGAAATTGACCAACTGGAACGCCAGGCGATGCAGCTTGAGATGGAGCGGCAGGCCTTGGCGAAGGAAAAGGATGACGCGTCCAAACAACGCCTGGAAAAGGTGGTGCGCGAGTTGGCTGATGTCCGGGAGCAGTCCTCCGAAATGCGGGCCAGGTGGCAGAACGAGAAGGGGGTGATCGACGTGGTCCGGAAGATCCAGGAGGAAATCGAGGGACGGAAAACGGAACTGGAGCAAGCGCAGCGGCGGGGGGATTTGGGGCAAGCGAGTCAGATTCAGTATGGAATTCTTCCGGACCTGCAAAAGCGCCTCGCTGCGGAGAATGCCCGGCTTGCGGAGGTGCAAAAGACCAGTCGGATTCTCAAGGAGGAGGTGACCGAGGAGGATGTCGCTCAAGTGGTGGCCTCCTGGACAGGCATTCCGGTGAGCCGATTGCAGGAGGGAGAGCGTTCCAAACTCGTGAGAATGGAGGGGCGCCTCGGCGAGCGGGTCATCGGTCAGCGCAAGGCGATCGTGGCCGTGGCCAATGCGGTGCGCCGGGCTCGGGCGGGTTTGCAGGATGAAAACCGTCCGCTCGGTTCCTTCCTTTTCCTGGGGCCGACCGGGGTGGGGAAGACGGAGTTGGCTCGTGCTCTGGCGGAGTTTCTCTTCGACGATGAGAATGCCATGGTCCGGCTCGATATGAGTGAATACATGGAGAAGCATTCCGTGGCCCGGCTGATCGGGGCGCCGCCGGGATACGTTGGGTATGAGGAGGGGGGGCAACTCAGTGAGACGGTGCGACGCCGTCCTTACAGTGTCGTCCTCTTCGACGAAGTGGAGAAAGCGCATCCCGACGTCTTCAACGTTCTTCTCCAGGTGCTCGATGATGGGCGGATCACGGATGGGCAGGGCCGCACCGTGGATTTCCGCAACACCGTCATCATCATGACCAGCAACATCGGGAGCGAGGCCATCATGCGGGAGGATGATCCGGTGAAACGAGAGAAGCTCGTGCAGGATTCCCTGCGCAATTTCTTTCGGCCGGAGTTTCTCAATCGCCTCGACGAGACGGTCATCTTCGATCGGCTCACCGAGGAAGATTTGCGGCAGATTGTCCGGATCCAACTGCAGCGTGTCCGGCACCGTCTGGCGCTGCAGGGCATCGGACTGGAACTGGCTGACGCCGAACTCGACTTCCTGGCGCGCGAAGGTTACGACCCGGTTTACGGAGCCCGTCCCCTGAAGCGCACCATCCAGAGGCTGGTGTTGGACCCGCTGAGCATGGAAGTTCTGGAGGGCAAGTTCAAGGAGGGCGACACCGTGCACGGCAAGCTGGAAGGGAGTCGTCTGGTCTTCCAGCGGTGACAGGGGCCCCGTCAGGGAGGGCCGGGCGTTCGCGAAATCGCTCGCGCGCCCGGTCGCCTTGATCTAGGTTGCGGGATGCCGGAATCGTTTGAGGAGAAGATCCGCGATGCGATCGCCAACCCGAAGAACATGGGGGAAATGAGGGATGCCGATGCGGTCGGCACGGTGGGCAGTCCGGAGTGCGGGGACATGGTTCGCCTCTGGTTGAAGTTCACGGAGAAGGGGGGCAAGAAAGTCATCGACCGCGCCAGCTTTCAAAGTTTTGGTTGCCAGACGGCCATCGCGGTGGCTTCGCTGGCGACCGAGCTTTTGGCAGGCAAGACGGTGGAGGAAGCGCGCCAACTCGGGGCCAGTGACTTGAGTGAGCCTCTGGGGCCCTTGCCGCCGATGAAGATTCACTGCGGGCAAATGGTCGAGGGGGCCTTGCGCGAGGCCTTGCGAGTGGAGGGTGAAGCACAGGAAGAGCCGATTTCTTCCCCGGGGCATCGCGCGGTGGAAGCCAGTGCGGCGACGTTGCTTGACAGTCTCTCAACTTCCGGCGTTCCTGCGGGGAAGAAGCTGCGCATCGTCAAGCTCAACTGAACCCCTCCCCATGCATCAAGAAATCTTTCTGAGTCGCGAAGTCGAGGCGATCCAAATTCCACGCGGGGACGAGATCGTCTTGCCGATCGGGACTCGTGTCATGATTACCCAGTCGCTCGGCGGATCCTACACGGTCGCCACGGATTTTGGGTTGGCGCGAATCCGGGAGAAAGACGCCGACGCTCTGGGCATTGAGCCGAAGGGGGGCGAGGCGGCCCGGGTCTTGGCCGAGAAAGTGGCTGCCGGAGATCTGGAAGGAGCGGTGTGGGAGTCCTTGAAAACGGTTTTCGATCCGGAGATCCCGGTGGACATCGTGAATCTGGGGCTGGTGTATGATTGTCAGGTGCAGGAGGTGGAAGGGCGGCAGTTCGTCAATGTCAAGATGACGCTCACGGCTCCCGGATGCGGAATGGGGCCGGCCATCGCCGCGGATGCGCAAGCCAAAATCATGGCCATCGGAGTGGTGGATGTTGCCAAGGTCGAGTTGGTCTGGGATCCCCCTTGGAGTCAGGAGATGATCACCGAGGAAGGCCGCATGAAGCTGGGCATGATTTGAGTCTTCTGTTGTTGGGTGGCCGGATTTCTGCAGGACGCGAATCGGTCACTTCGAAGTTTGAGCGTTTCCGGCGGCGGAGGCACTGAAAGCCTTGACATCATGGCGAAGCGAGGATGCGATACCCCCATCATCCCGGACCACGAGGTGCTGCGAATGATTGGTCGCGGTGCCTTCGGTGAGGTCTGGCTGGCCCGGACCGTGACGGGGGTGTATCGCGCCGTGAAAGTGATCCGCCGCGAAGATTTCGACAACGAGCGGGACTTCGAGCGGGAGTTTGAGGCGATTCGGCGCTATGAGCCGATTTCGCGGCAGCACCCCGGCTTGGTCAACGTTCTTCAGGTGGGTCGGGATCAGAAGGCCAGCTTCTATTACTACGTGATGGAAGTTGCCGATGACCTTCATCACGGCGAGGTCATCGAACCGGATACTTATGTGGCTCACACCTTTCGCTCCGCGTTGCAGGAAGGGTGCAAGGTGCGGCTCGATACCGTGGCGGAGCAGGGGGCGCAACTTGCGGAAGCCCTGCAACACCTTCACGAGCGCAATCTGATTCACCGGGACGTCAAATTGTCCAACGCCATCGTCGTCCATGGACGAGCCAAACTGGCGGACATCGGTCTGGTCGCGGCGTTGGGGGACCGCAGTTTTGTCGGCACGGAGGGCTATGTGCCGCCGGAAGGGGCGGGAACGCCGGCGGCGGATATCTTCAGTTTGGGCATGGTGCTCTACGAGTTGGCGACCGGAAAGGACCGGCTCGATTTCCCCGATGTCCCCTCAAGTCTTCGGGAGAACAGTCAGCGTGAGATTTGGCGCCGGATCAACCGGGTGGTGTGCCGAGCCTGCTCGCGGCGGGCGGAGAGCCGTTATCCCTGCGCGCACGACATGGCCGAAGCGCTGCGAGGGCAGGAAGTTCCCGCCAAAGCGCGCTGGCCTCTGTGGGCGGGGGTTGCGGCGGCGGTGGGCATCATTTTGGCGGGCGTTCTCGGAGCCAGGCGTCAGGCGGTGCTCGATAACCTTTCGATCACCACGGAGCCGGCGGGGGCGGAGGTTTTTGCTGGAGAGCAACGTCTTGGAGTCACTCCGTTGGTCTTGGAGAAGAGGCCTGTTGAAGGGGTGACGTATGAGGTGATGTTGAGCGGGTTTCGGAACGAGGTCATCGATTACTCGGGGAAGTCGGATCCGCGGAGAATCATTCATCTGGTGCTGGAGGACACCCGCTTTCCGCAACCCGGAGCCACGTGGATCAACAGCCTTGGGCTCGAGTTCAAGCCGACCACGACCGGGCATCGTCTCGATTTGCCGGTGCAGGCCGATCTGTTCATGGCGTTCTCGATCGAGGCGAAGCGGCAGTTTGAGGGGGAGATCGTGATGCAAACGATCCGGGGCAGACCGTATCCAATCCCGATCGTGTCCGCGCGTGAGGCCAAGGCCTTTGCGGAATGGCTGCAGGCGCGGGATCAGGCCGCGGGATTTATCGGAACCGAATCGACCTACCGTGCGGAGACGCTTCAGGACGAGACCTTGAATTGGCCCAACCGGGCCTTGGATTATGATCGGTCCAAGGTCGCCATCAGTCCGTTTCTCATTTACGTGGACCGGCCCAGCTACGGGAGTCTGGTGATTCGCTCCGAGCCGGCCGGAGCGGAGGTGTTCGACGGCAAGGGCGAGTATCTGGGGAAAACACCTTACGAAGTCTCAAGGATTCGCAGTGGCCCGGTCAGTTTTGAACTCCGCATGGCGGAGCATCGGCCGGTTTACCTGTCGGAAACAGTGGAGTCCAATGGGTTGCTTGAGTTGTTCGCCCGGCTCGAGACGGGGGTGGCGGTGGAAATGGGCAAGCCATGGCAGAATTCCCTGGGACGAGACCTCGCTCCGGTCGGTGATTTTCTTGTGGCCACCACGGAAACGCCTCGGATTGACTACGCTCGGTTCTGCAAGGAGACGGGTCATGACGAGCCGATGGAGCCGCTCTATCCCACGCCGGACATGCACCCGGTCCACCGGGTTTCTCGGGAGGATGCGGAGGCGTTCTGTCAGTGGCTGACTTCGGTGGAGAGGAACTCCGGGGATCTGACGGCGCGTTACGAATATCGCTTGCCCAGCGATGTGGAATGGAGCTTGGCGGCGGGGTTGCCCGGGGAAAAAGGGACGACCCCCGCGGCCCGCAACGCATCCATCGGCGGGGTTTTTCCATGGGGCTATGAATGGCCTCCGCCGGAGGGAGTGGCGAATTTGGCGGATCTCAGCCTGCGCCGGGATTACGAGGCAAAGCATGGCATCAGCGATCCCGTCATTCCCGGACCCAGCGTGATCCTGGGGTATGACGACACCTTTCCCGGCTTGGCTTGGGTCAACGAATTGCAGCCCAACCGTCACGGACTTTATCACGTGCCGGGCAATGTTTGGGAATGGGTGAGCGACAACTTCCTTGGCGGGGTTGGCACCGGGACGTCGGGGACGATCCGCGGTGGCGGTTACACCACCTCCTCGGAACGCGAGCTCCTCTCAACCTACCGCCGTTCCCTGGCCAGCAATGCCCGGGAGGACGGAGTCGGGTTCCGTTATGTGCTGGCTAGGGCTGCGACCCCGAACTGAACGATCGTGACCGACGGTGTCAGGTTGCTTGCGGACGGCTCGACCCTCGATGCCAGTTCCGCCGGATTGCCCGGGAAAGTGACCGCCGCGTTCGGCGTCGGCAGTGGGGAAGGGTTGATCGGATTGGCAAACGTCGCCGCGGAGGGGATTGTTTCCCCGGTCACGGCCTACTGGCGGCGCCTCGGGCGGGAGTATCTCACGCGCTTTTGCCGGACCGTTGGTGCCGCAGGGCGTCCGGTGGCGCTGCCGGAGCCCGAGGAATGCCAGCGGTTGCTGGCCAGTGCGCCGCCCGGGCCGGGCATGGAGTATTGGGGACCGGCTGCGCTCGGGAAACTTTGGGGACAAATGGAGGAGGCCTCGCGCCGGGCGATTGCGGAGTTCAACGGGGACCCGGTCGCTTGGCTGCAGAGTCTTGGCTCTTCCTGGCGATTGGTTGGTCGGGTCACCTTTCACCTCGCGGAAAATCCGCGTTCGGAGACGCATCCGTTCGCCTTCTTGGCCACTTACACGACCCGGCTTTCTGAAGAGCAACAGCTGCAGCATGTCCCTCTCGGACGGATCTTGAAGCAGAGCACCGCTCGGGGAGATCAGGAGGCATTGCGGGCCGTGTTGGAGCCGGTGCGGCTCGCCTCGGACGCAGCTCCGTTCATCCGGGAACTGGTCGACGATGGACGCATCTACCAGCCGCTTCCGTGGACGCCTCGGGAAGCTCACGCGTTTTTGCAGGTGATTCCCGCGATCCAGTCCGCCGGGGTGGTGGTCAAAGTCCCGGATTGGTGGCACCAAGGGCGTCCGCCGCGTCCACAAGTCCTCGTTGCCGTGCAAACCGCCAAACAGTCGGTGGTAGGGGCATCCTCTATGCTGACGTTTCGAGCCAAGCTGGCCATGGCCGGGGAGGAACTCGACGAGGAGGAGTGGCGTCGATTGGTCGAAGCCGGAGCGGGACTGGTATCGATTCGGGGCAAGTGGGTGGAGGTTGATGCGAGGAAGTTGGAGCAGGCTCTGTTGCATTGGCGTAAAGTGGAGGCCGCGGCGGAAGAGGGCCGGATTGGGTTTGTCGAGGGCATGCGTTGGATGGCCGGGTTCCGGGAGAGGGTTGCCGGGGAAGGACAACAAAACGGGGAGCACTCCGCGTGGGTGCAGGTGCGCGCTGAGGGCGAATTCCGGACTTGGCTGACAGAATTGGGGGATGTGCGGTCGGCGCCGCGAGTCGATCCGGGGCCAGGTTTGCGGGCCACCTTGCGCGAGTATCAGCAGGCTGGCTTGAACTGGTTGCATCGGCTTCAGGATGCGGGGCTGGGCGCTTGTCTGGCGGATGACATGGGGTTGGGCAAGACCTTGCAGATCATCGCCTTGCTCGTGGCGAGGCAGAGGCCCGGGCACCGGAGTCTCATCGTGGCTCCGGCTTCGTTGCTTGGGAACTGGCGGGCCGAATTGAGCCGCTTTGCGCCGGGGCTCCGGGTGGTTTGCGCCCACCGCTCCGCCCTCGGCGCGGGCGGACTGGCTTCTCTGGGAGAGCAGGTGGAAGGAATGGACGCCGTTTTGACCACCTACACGATGCTGAGCCGCCTTGAAGTCTTCGCTTTCAAAACCTGGGACTTGCTGATTCTGGATGAGGCCCAGGCTATCAAGAACCCATCCGCACGACAGACCCTGACAGCCAAGGCGATTCCGGCCCGGAGCCGGATCGCCATGACCGGAACGCCGATTGAGAACGGGCTGGGCGACTTGTGGTCGATTTTTGATTTTCTGAACCCTGGATTGCTCGGGAGCCGGGAGCGTTTTCAGGCGGCCATGGAAGAACTGGGACCGGCAGGATTTGAAGCGTTGCGGAACCTGTTGGGGCCATTTTTGTTGCGCCGTCTCAAGACGGATCCGGCTGTGGCGGGGGATCTGCCGCCGAAGATCGAGATGAGAACCGGCTGTGCGCTGACCAAGGGGCAGGCCGTGCTGTATGAGGCGGAAGTTCGTCATCTCGCCTCCAAGCTGAACCAGAACCAAGCGGCTGCTTCGGATCAGGAGCGGAAGGCGCTCGTTCTGCAAACCCTGACTCGATTGAAGCGGATTTGTGATCATCCGGCCCTGTTGACGGGGAGTGGGAACTTCGATCCCGGCTCGAGCGGCAAGTTGATGCGCCTGCGGAGTCTCGCCTCCGAGATCGCGGCGCGGGGCGAAAAACTGATCGTCTTCACCCAGTTCCGCGAGATGACCAATGCCATCGCCGATTCCCTGCAATCGGTGTTCCGGCGACCCGGACTCGTCTTGCACGGGGGAACTCCGGTGGGGCGCCGGGCCGGGCTGGTGGCGGGGTTCCAAGAGCCCCTTGGGCCACCCTTCTTCGTGATTTCTCTTCGAGCGGGCGGCACCGGACTCAATCTGACCGCCGCTTCGCATGTCGTTCACTTCGACCGATGGTGGAATCCTGCAGTGGAGAATCAGGCCACCGACAGAGCTTACCGAATTGGCCAGAAACGCACCGTCATCGTCCACAGGTTTGTCTGTCCGGGAACGGTGGAAGACCGAATCGATGCGATGCTCGCGGAGAAGCAGCATCTGGCGGATCAGCTAGGGGCAGCCGACGGAATGTTGGGCGATTGGTTCGGGCTTGACGATGATCGTCTTTTGGCATTCTTGGCCATCGATGAAGCGGAGCGGGTCCACTGAGCCGGGGAGCGCTGGATCGGGATGCCGGGGCCATTCGATTTCGCGTCAAGGCGACGGAGAAAGAAGTGGACGGAACCGCCCATTCGGCGCTATAAGAAAAATTCGGAAATGGGAACCTGGAAACAAGCGTGTTTTTTTGGACTGAGCTGTCTCCTCTGGGGCGCCTTGACGTCCGCTGGTCTGGCCCAGGAGGGCAGTGCGCGAGGTGGGCTGAAGGGGCTCTTCAAAGGGGGGCGTGGCAATCTTCCTGCTGAGGGCCGGGCCCAAGAGGCTCCAGCCGGAGAGGTGGTGACGGCTCCTTCGATGCCGGCGCGAACTGCCCGGCCTGGGGAAGGCAATCCTTTCGGCAGCTCCGCACAAGGGGATGTGCGCATCCCGTCCAATGCCAATCGGTCGTCGAAGACAGCGCCGCCGGTGCTCGATCCGCGCTCGCCCTACAACCCAAAGTTCGGGATGCCGGAGTTTTCTCCCGAGGCACAATACAGTCGGGCCTCCATGTCCAAAGGGAGTTTGGCCACGGCGCGGGGGGAAGAACTGAAACAGTTCACCCCGGTCGAGATCCGCGAGGATCGGCGGAAACCCCAGGAACCGGTTTCGGTGGAACCCACTGCGGCTGAACTCAAGACGGCCGCGGACCGCAAGAAAGACCTGTTTGAGGAGATTTATATGGCCAAGTCGCCGCATCCACCCCTCACCTTCGAGTCCACCCGGGAGCGGGTGCCGCTCGGACCGGATGGGAATCCTGTGGCGACACGAAATGTCGGCGAGCGGATGTTGAAGCAGTATGTGCCAGTTGCCAAGGGCAAGGGGGGCAATCGTTAAGACTCCATGATTGCTGGCACGAATTAAGGAATTTTAAAAAATCCTTGCAATTATCTGGACGGAATTCGGCCAACTCGCTAGTTGTTTCAGCTCGGATCGGTGACTTTAAGAAGAGCAATGACGAACCAATCTTTTTCCCTCCTCGTGAACGTCGGGGCAGTTCTGCTTTTGGGAGCGGCTTCGTTGACGGCTCAGGACGTGGTGGTTGACCAATATGGGACCGAATACGCCCCCGATTTGGTGAAGTCGATTGGTTCGAGCGCCAAAAAGGCCTCGGCCAAGAAGGTTTCGCAACCCACTTCGTCTCCCACGGCCTCTCCGTCCGCGGCACCTCGCAGCACTTCCGGTTCCTATCTGGCCCCGCAACAAAGCGGCCTCAGTCAAGAGGCGTTGGTCGGTCGCCTTCGCGGAGTGGTTTTGGTGCCGACTCCTGGTGATGTGGTCATCGGGGGAATCCCAGGAGTAGAAGGCGTTTGGCATGATCTTGAAGACTTCCCCCCGCGCGCCGGCAATGCCATCAGTTCCTACATTGGCCAACCCGTTTCGCTCGCTTCTCTCGATGCGATGGTCAAAGACACCATTCGGGCGTATCGTACCAGTGATCGTCCGGTTGTCGATGTGCTGGTTCCGGAACAGGACATCACTTCGGGAGTTGTCCAACTGGTAGTTGTCGAGGGGCGCCTGGGTGCCGTCCGGGTTCAGGGGGCCAAGCGGGAAGACGAAGAGTACATTCGGAGCCAGATTCGCACAGAGAAGGGTGAGGTGCTCTACTCCAGCGAGGTCATGGGCGATTTGTCCTGGATGAACCGGAGTCCCAAGCGTCGCGTCGACATGGTTTATGCGCCCGGTTACAAGTTTGGCGAGACCGACATCATCCTGAAGACGAATCAGGTTGATCCCATCGATTTCTACATTGGCGCGGAGAATTCCGGGAATGAGCTTCTCGGTGAGGAACGGTTTCTCATGGGGCTGAACTGGACTGAAGCTTTCGGTCCAGATCGGAACCTCAATTACCAGCTGACCACCGACTTCCGGTTCCAACACCTCGTGAGCCACACCTTGGTTTACAGTGCTCCTCTCCCTTGGCGGCATTACATGACCCTTCTGGGTGCCTACGTTGACACAGCGGCGACGATCGATGCCGGTGGGGTGCCCCTCGAGACCGGGGGAACTTCCTGGCAGTTCAGTCCGCGCTACACCATTCCCTTGCGGCGGGCTCCGGAAGGGATGAACCACGAAATCGAGTTCGGGTTTGATTTCAAATCCAGCAACAACGACTTGGCATTTGGTGGTCAGGGATTTTTCGACGTGACCACTCACATCTATCAGTGGAGCATGGGCTACAACGCGTTGCGCCAGTGGAAAAGTGGGGCCACCCGCCTCGACCTCACTGGGTATCTGAGTCCCGGCGGCGTGGACTCGCACAACCAGGACCTGGTCTTTGATGCGACCAATGCCGGGGCAAATTCCAAGTATGGTTACTTCACCGCGGGGATTGAACACACTCAGCGTCTTCCCAGGGAATTTAGTTTCCGTTTGAGGACCCAGGGACAGATGGCCAATGAGAATCTGTTAGCGAGCGAACAGCTCGGGATTGGGGGACCTTCGACCGTCCGCGGCTACGCAACCAGTGTGACCCGCGGCGATCATGGTTTCCTCCTCAGTGGGGAAATCTACAGCCCGACCTATTCCTTGGCGGATTGGTTTGATTGGCGTTCCACGAATGACGAACTTCAGTTCCTCGTCTTCGCGGATTATGGAACTGTCGGGGCCACCAACCTTTTGCCAGGTGCCATGGACACCACCAGCCTCTTCAGTCTCGGGGTTGGCTTGCGTTGGACTTACAATGAATGGCTCCGGTTGCGTCTCGATCTTGGTTTTCCGATCGACGAGGATCTCCCCGTGGGCACTCCTGTCGAGGATTTCCGTCTGAACGCCGGCGTGACCGCCACGTTCTGATTCCTCCTCTTTGGGTTTCGTTTGTCCCGCAAGGGTCAAGGTCCCACTCTGAAGGCTCAATCAGTTGTCGGTGTGCCATGAACGAGATCCGTCCACTCGCTTTGTCCCGGTCATCTTCGTTCTGCGCGGCGTCTCGGACCTAAGATCAAGACGATTCCGCTCCGAGCAGCTTGCGGGCCTCGGCTTCGGAGATGCCGGAGGCGATGAGACGGCTCAGGGCGAGATCCAGCGCACGCTGTTCCCCGATTCGGATGCCACGCTCCTCGCCGATTTGGATGCCGCGTTCCTCGCCGATTTGGATGCCGCGTTCCTCGCCGATTTGGATGCCGCGTTCCTCGCCGATTCGGATGCCTTCCTGAATGCCTTCCTGGAGTCCCTCCTTGCGGCTGCCTGAAATCAGGGTTCTCTCCCGCCGGACCGCATCCCAGAAGCGGTCATACGTTTCCAGTTCTCCGGGGGTGAATGCGCTCTCACGGGCGATCTCGATCGCACGACGCACTTCGCCGCTCACCGCGATTTCGTTCACCAGTTCCTCGGTGGAGGGATGCCCCGCCGTGCCGGCGTCGCCCGCCTCGCGCAGAAAGCGCAGCCAGGCCCAGCGCAGCAGCCGAGCCTCG
>QQNE01000007.1 GCA_003402735.1 Verrucomicrobiota bacterium | reverse complement strand
GGCCGTATTTGGCTTGGGCGATTTCCAGCTGAGCCTTGACCAGCGGGATGGCGCTCTCTTCGTGACCGATGGAACGGTAGATGACAGCGGTCCGGCCCAGAATGGTTTCCCGCAGCATCGGATCCTCCGTGAAATGGGGGATGGTGAGGGTGACATCGTCCAGAGCCAAGCGCAACGCCTCCGCATTGGCTCCGCGCGCTGCGAACGACGCGGCCCGGGCGAGCAGGGTGTCCAGATACTCCAGCGTCTTGGTTGCGCGTTGTTCCTGAACGCGCGCCTCGTTGGCGCTGGTCATCGCCAAGTCCCGTTGCCGCGCCACTTCTTGCTCATGTCGTTGTGCCTCCTGTCGGGCCGCTTCCGCCAGGGTGCGCATGCGGGATTCCCGGAGGAAAGCGGCTGTTGAAAAGATCGCCGCCGCAATCAGAATCAAGAGGGATGCAGCCGTTGCGCCCACCAGCGCGCGTCGGCGTTTGGCAAATTTCCAGGCCACTTGCAGGGTGGAAGGGCGGGCGGCGGAGACCGGTTCGTCTGCCAGGTGACGGCGCAGGTCCTCGGCGAGGGCGGCGGCGGAATCATAACGCTTTTCCCGATCCTTTTCCAGGGCCTTCAACGTGATCCAGTCCAGATCCCCGCGGATTTGCCGGGCCAGGCTTGAGGCGTTGGCCGCGTTCCGCGCGGTGACAATTTCCGGGGATGCCACAGCCGCGAGGGCGCTCGGGCACTTGGCTTCCACGTTGCGGATGCGGTGGGCCCATTCATCCATCGGCATGGAAGTGGTCCCGGCTTCAAACAGCGGGGTGCGACCGGTCAGGAGTTCGTAGAGCATGACCCCGAGCGAGTAGATGTCCGCCCGGGTATCGAGGTCGATGCAGCCGAGCATCACCTGTTCCGGGCAGATGTAGGCCGGGGTGCCCAGGATCCACCCTTCCCGGGTCCGCATGAACGGGTCCGCAGTGGCATCGAGGTCACCGCCGATGATCTTCGCAATGCCGAAGTCGATGACTTTGGCCACCGGATGTCCATCGACCTCGGAGACGAGAATGTTCGAGGGTTTCAGGTCCCGGTGAAGCACCCCCTTTTGGTGCGCGTAATGGACCGTCTGACAAATCCGCAGGAACAATTCCAGTCTGGCACGGATGGAGAGGGAATGTTCGTCGCAAAATGTTGAGAGAGGCAGGCCGTCCACCCGTTCCATCACGAAGTAGGGACGTCCAGCCGAGGTGGAACCGCCGTCGTAGATCGCCGCGATCCCGGGGTGATCCATGATCGCCAGCGTTTGGCGTTCCTGGTTGAATCTTCGGATCACTTGGCGGGTGTCCATCCCCGGTTTGAGGATCTTGAGAGCCACTTCGCGCCGGACGGGGTCGATCTGTTCCGCCGCCCAAACCTCCCCAAACCCGCCTTCCCCGATCTTCTCGTGGAAACGATACCGCCGCAGATCGAGCAAGTCGTCCGGCAGCGAGGCATCCGGGACGGTCTCGTCGGCGGATTCTTCCGAATCCCAATCTGAGAGCCCGACCCGCAACCAGCCGGCCAAGTCCGCGTCCTTGGCGCTTCCCGGGCTTGGGGGCTCAGGGTCCATCACGGTTCAATCGCTCAAAGCATCCAGCAGGGCCCGGATCTCGGCCTCGATGAGTTCCGGTTCCGAGCATTGCGTGGTTTCCCGCACCTCGGTTCGGATGCAGGCTTGCAACCGCTTGCGCATGCGGTGACGCGCCAGCCGGAACGCGCTTGTGGTCATCCCGTTCGGAAGCTGCACCCCATCTCCGGGGTCGATTTCCTGAGCTGGATGATACGGCATGAAGGGGGCCAAGAGCTCGAAGAGGGCCGCCTTCCCCTCGCGTTCGTAAGAGGTCCGGAGATCTTGCTGAGCCCGCTCGATCAAGTGCCGGGCCCATTGCCGCTGGAAGATCTGATCCGGCGCGGAACCGGAGTCGCCCACGGATTGCTGGTAGAGGTCTTCCGCGTTCTCGGGAAGAAGCGGGACATGCTCCACTCTCCCGCCGCGGCATAGCGCCGTCTCATGCCGGTGCTGGTGATGGAGGTGCCGCTTGAAGGCGACGCAGAGGAAGCTCCGCAGCTTGCCGGACTCCTCGTTGGCCCGGGAAAGAAGATCGTTGCGCAGCGCCCGCAGGAAAAAATCTTGGACGGCATCCTCGGCCTTGTGTGGGTCCTGCCCGGACCGACGCGCGAACGAATACAGCGGCAACCAGTAGGCTTTGCACAGTTCCTCAAGCGCCGCTTCTCGGACAACAGCATCCGGGTCGCGGACCCGGTTGACCAGTGTCCAGCGAGTGGTTGGAAAGACTTTTGGAGGGGAGGCCATTCGGTGCGGATCGTTGCCGTGACGGGCCATCTCAACATATCGTTTTTCCATCGTTGGCAAGGGGGTTTTCCCGGGAGCCTCATGAGGCCGTCTTTCCGAGGAGCCGTCGTTCCGGGCATCTTGAGGCACCAACCGGATTTCCCCTTGCAAAGAGTTCATTCCTGGGCGAGTGATGCCTCCCGGCGTCATTGACGTCTTCAGGTCGACAACTCCGTGGTGTAACGGTAACACAGCGGATTTTGGTTCCGTTATTCAAGGTTCGAATCCTTGCGGGGTTGCTTTTCTCGACATCCACTGCTGGACGATTCTCCAGCAAGGTTTTCGTTTTCATCCTGCGTCCCTACTGGTTGCGGGGCGTCCCCTTCGCGAACCAGATTCCCCATGAACAAAATTCTCGTCCTTTTCGATTCCAAATCCGGGAACGTGGCTCAAATGGCCGCATTTGTGGCTGAGGGGGCGCGGCAGGTCCACGGCACCGAGGTTCGGGTGCGGCGGGTGGAGGAAGCGACCGCCGAGGATGTGCTCTGGTGCGATGGACTGGCCGTGGGGAGCCCGACGAACATGGGGGTTCTCTCGTGGAAGATGAAGCGCTTTTGGGATGAGGTGATGCTGGAGGAATGGATCAAGGTGGATGGCAAAATCGCCTGCGCCTTTTCCAGCGCCGGCGGCTGGGGCGGGGGAATGGAGATGGCGTGTCAGTCGCTCCTCACGGTTCTCATGAATTTTGGTTTTCTTGTTTTCGGCGTCACCGAATACAGCAGCCGGGACCTGACGCTGCACTACGGGGCCGTCAGTGCCAAAGCACCACGGGATCCCGGAGTGCAGGAAGCCTGTCGGATTCTCGGGCGGCGGCTGGCGGAGTGGTGCGCTTGTTTCATCCACGGGCGCAAAGAGGAACACCCGCTGAACAAGGAGATCAAACGCCTCGCGCCGGCCGATTTTGTTCAGGAGTAGACCCGAGCGCCCGTCCCGGGGGGGAGCGGTCTGCAGGCCCGGTGTCAGTTCGAGGGCTGGAGGAGATTTTCGCCCGCAAAGGTGCGGAAGATGGAGATGACGCCCTCGACCACGGAGTCATCCTTGAGCACGTTTTCGAGGAGGTCCAGGCCGGTGACCGAGGTGGCGGAGTTCCCGATGTTCCAGGCGGTCATCCAAGTGTTTCCCGCTGGTTTGAAGCCCTCGGTCTCGAGGCGGGTTTGCAGATCCGGCATGTGACCGGCCCCATAAAAGACGGCGATCTTGCGGTGCCCTTTGGCGACTTGCTCTTTGACGCTCTCCATCACGATCTTGTTGCGCTCCGTGATGATGACCGTGCCGTCCTTGCCTTCCAGCTTGGTCACGAAGCCCTCGGCCTCGCTGAGCATGGGAGCCAAGCTCCGCTTGAATTTGTCCGGGTTGAATTCCTGAACCGCGGATAGGATCTGGGTGAAGACTTCCTCGGTTTTCATCTCCTCCATCTCCTTTTTCAAGGCGGGGTCGTTTTGCATTTCCATGGCCCGGGCGAAGAGCGTGGCCATGCTCTGTTCCCGCTCCGCATTGAGCCGTTCCCAGTCTTCCCAGGTGGCGTCGGCGTGCACAAAGTTGGGCCGTTTGTAGTCGATCCCATCCAACTGATAACGGAGGCCCAACATGGATTTCACAACGCTCTGCAAGAGGCGAGTGCCGTTCAATTCCGCATTCGGCGCCTGCTCCTCGCGTTGTTCCACGGGCCCTCCGACCAGTTCGTAAAGGACCACATCATAGCCCGCCAGCAGTTGATTCAGAGCCTCGAAGTAGGAGGCGTCGCCAATGTGCACCGCCGAGACCAAGTCCACCACGGTCCCGGTCTCGTTCTTCAGGGAGATCACCGAGGTTTGCAACTCCGCCCGGCCATCCGGAAGGTCGATGTAGCGGATCGAATCGATGGCCGAGGCCGGACTGGCAGGGCCGGTCTTGGGTTCGACAGATTGGGCGGGAAGGATGGAGGTGAGAGCCAGGGAGGCTGAGGCGAGGGCGCAAACGGCCGGCGAGGTCCAAGCAATGTTCATGGTTGTCTTTCGGAAGGGCAGCAGGAAGGGTTTTCTCAGGGACGTGACAGAGGCGGTGACTCTTCAAACGGACACCGCACTCCGCAGCGTTTGAAAAACTTCCTGCAGAATCGCTCGGGAAAGACGCGGGGGCGACTACAATCCGGCCCCCTTTTTGCAGGACCGATCAGACCGCTGGTTCAGGGCCTCGCGGTGCGCGCCACGTTGGGCGCCAGGGAGTGCCCGGCCCGCAATTGCGGTTTGCCGCCGCTGGCGAACACATGGACGCTGAGGACGCGGCTCGCGACTTCGTCGGTGCGCACCAGTGGGCGACCTTCATAAAACAGCGGGGTCATCTGGGTCTCGATGCGTTGAAATGCGGGAACGCGGCGTTCTTCGAGCGGGACGCGGCGATTTTTCGGACCTTTCGGCGAGTATTCAAAGGCGGTGCCTTGCTTGTCCGCGGCCGATGCGGAGCCAAGGAGGGCCAGGGCGGCGAGAGCCAAGGCGAAAGGAGTGCGTGCGAGCGGCTTCATGGGTGGATGGGTCGGGATCGTTTACGTCTGGGGCGTTCTGGAGGACGGGTGAAGTTCTAGCAATCCCTGTGCCCCGGCGTCAATCCGGGAACATTTTCTTTTTAAAGAATTGCTGAGAAAGATTACAAAAAATTGTGAAAAACACAACGCGTTTTTGGGTCGCGGATGAAAGTCCGCTGAACCTATCCGGCTGGAAAGACTTTGTGGTCCCTGAACCCGTCATGATTCTGATCGGTTCAGGCCAAACTTGTCTTTCTCTATGAATTTGGCGCATTTGCTTGCGGTCGATCAAATCGTTCCCGAAATGGCGAGCGGGGAGTTCCGTGGAGCCATTTCCGAATTGGTCGAACATCTCGCCGCCGGGACCTTGCCCGGGTCGGTCACCAAAGCGGATCTGGTGGAGCGATTTTTGCGCCGTGAGGAACTCGTCAGCACCGGGGTCGGGTCCGGCGTGGCCATCCCCCACACGTTCCTGGCGGGCTTGGACCGCGTCTTGACGGTATTCGGTCGTTCGCGCCAGGGGATCGACTTCGGCGCGCACGATGATGAACCGGTCTATTTTGTGGTTCTCTTTGTGGTTCCGGAGGCGGAATACCAGTTGCATCTGCGAACCCTGGGAGCGATCGCGAAGCTGTTCTCCGGAAACGAGGTGCGGCAACGGCTTGCGGCTGCGGCGGATGCCGGAGAGATCTGGGAGATTCTTTCCAACCGTTCAGCCCGGGCGCAAACCGCCCCGTGAAGCCCTCTGGGAGGGTCAGGTTCCAGCGGAGCAGGCACGCACCGCATCGGTTTCGGCTGCGTAGTCGACGCCGGGAAGCCCAAACCCGAAGAGCTTGAGGAACTCACTCTGATAGCCTTCAAAATCGGCAACTCGCCGGAGGTTTTCCGTATCGACCTCGTTCCAAGCCATTTCGACGGCCGCCTGGATTTCCGGACGCATTTCCCAGTCATCGATTCGGATTCTTCCCTTGGCATCGAGTTCCGGTGGCTGGTCGGTGGCCAGGCGGGTGGCAAAGAGACGCTGGATTTGTTCGATGCAGCCTTCGTGCAGACCGTGGCGCTTCATCTCTTTGTAGAGGAGGGAGATGTAAAGCGGGACCACCGGGATGGCGGAGCTGGCTTGCGTGACCAGTGCCTTGTTCACGGAGACGAAGGCACTGCCGGCTCCAAAGCGCTGGTTCAGGCGGATGGCGGATTGTTCCAGATGTTCCTTGGCCCGCCCGATGGTTCCGTTGGTGTAGATGGGGAAGGTGAGGTCAGGGCCGATGTAGGAATAGGCAACGGTGCGGGCGCCAGGAGCCAAAACGCCGCCGGAAGCGAGCGCGTCCATCCAAAGCTCCCAATCTTCACCGCCCATCACTTTCACGGTGTTGCGGATCTCTTCGTCGGAGGCCGGTTCGATGGTGATCGGATAGACCTCGGCCTTGTCGGTGTTCAAGGTCTTCTGGGTGTAAGCGGCACCGATCGGTTTGAGGCAGGAGTTGTAGGTTTGCCCGTCCGTGGGATCCGTCCTGCGGGGAGAAGCCAAGCTGTAGACCACGAGATCGACCGTGCCGAGGTCCTTGGCGATCGCCTCGATCACCGCCTGCTTCATCTCGTTGGAGAAAGCGTCGCCATTGAAGCTGCGGGCATACAGCCCATCCCGGGCCGCAGCGGTTTCGAACGCGACGGTGTTGTACCATCCGGCGCTGCCGGTCTTGGTTTCTGCTCCCGGTTTTTCAAAGAAGACCCCGATGGTGCGGGCCCCGCCGCCGAAGGCCGGGACAATGCGTGAAGCGAGTCCGTAACCGGTGGAAGCGCCGATCACCAGCACGTTCTTGGGAGGGTGGGGGAGCGGCGGTTGCGATTTCACGAAATCGATTTGCTGCTGCACATAGGCCGCGCAGCCCTCCGGGTGAGCGGTCGTGCAAATAAAGCCGCGAATCTTCGGTTGGATCAACATGGTGTTCTCTGTTAGCAGGAGTCTGGCCCGAAACAAGCGGGCAGATTGTCACCATGGGCGCGGCCTACCTGCTGATCAACAACAACAATTCCCGCACGAAGTTTGCCCTGGCCGACCCAGATCGTCTTGGGGAGGCCCGGGCGGTTGTCGAGACCGCTTCCCTGGATGCGGCGCTACTGGCCAAGATCACGGCGGGTTGGGAGTTTGAACGGGTGGCGCTTGCCTCGGTCGTGCCGGCCAAGGCCGCCGTGATCCGGGAGTTTTGGTCTGCCCATCCTGTCCTGGAGGTGAGCCATCGCCTTCATCTCGGGTTGACGCTCGATCTCCCGGACCCGTCCGCGGTCGGCGCGGATCGCCTCGCCAACGTGGCCGCCGTCGTCGGCCTCGGGGAGCCCTTGCCCTGCATCGTGGTCGATTTCGGCACGGCGGTCACTTGCAATGTCGTCTCCGCGGAGAAGGCGTTCCTCGGCGGAATCATTGCGCCGGGGTTGAGCGCCATGACCGATTATCTGCACGATCGCACCGCGTTGCTCCCCAAGATCCAGATTGAGGAGCCTCGCGAGGTGATCGGCAAATCCACCCGGACCGCCATGTTGTCTGGCGTGGTCTACGGATACCGTGGCCTCATCCAGGAACTTCTTCGGCAAGTGGAACGCGAACTCACCGGCGGCACCCGGCATGTTCGCACTGTGGCCACCGGCGGTTACGCGGAGTTGCTGGCGGCCCAAATTCCAGCAATCGATGCTGTTTTTCCCGATCTCACGCTGGACGGAATCCGGATCATCGCGAACCTGAATCCGCGATGAGAGAAACTTTGGACGTGGATTCCCCTTTGGCCATCGGCCTCGATTTTGGAGGAACTTCAATCAAGATCGGCGTCTGCCAGGGGCCGATCGTGGTGAAGCGCAGTGAACCCATTGCCACCATCGATCACGATTCGGTGGAGGCCTTGATCGAGGCCATGGTTCGCGAGATCTCCCACCTGCGCGCGGAGCATCCGGCCATCTGCGCGGTGGGTGCCGGCGTTCCCGGGTTTGTGAATTTCGCGGACGGATTCATCCACCAACTCACGAATGTTCCAGGTTGGCAGGAGATTCCTTTCCGCGACATCCTCGAGGCCAAAATCGGCCTCCCCGTGAGCGTGGAGAACGATGCGAACGCCATGGCGTATGCGGAATGGCGGCACGGAGCTGCCCGCGGCATGCAGCACGCCGTCTGTGTGACGCTCGGCACCGGCGTGGGCGGCGGCTTGATTCTCAATGGAGAACTGTTCCGCGGCGCAACCTATGGAGCCGGGGAGATCGGCCAGATGAGCATCGATGGCTGCGGCACGCGGGGCAATTATGGAAACTTCGGAGCTCTCGAGAAATATGTGGGCAACCAGCAGATCGAGGAACACGCGCTCAAGCTCTACGCTCGTGCCGGAAAGCTTCGCCAACCGGGCGAATGCACGCCGCAACGGCTTGCGGAGGCCGCCAAGCAAATGGACCCGATCGCTCTCCAGGTTTGGAACGATGTGGCGGATTGGCTCGGGACGGCCCTTTCGAGCATTGTGTGGCTCCTCAATCCAGATGCCGTTGTCGTCGGGGGTGGCGTTTCCCAGGCCGGGGACCTCTTGTTCGGTCCCCTGAGCCGCCGAATGCAGAGCACTCTGAACCCAGTGTTCTGGGAGCGTCTGCGCCTGCTGCCCGCTCGCTTTGGCAACGAGGCGGGGATCATCGGTTGCGCGGCGCTCGCGTTGCAGGAAGCCCGGAAGCGATCCCATGTTGGACTGGATTGAGCCGCTGGAGTTTGCGCCCCTGGACTGCTTCCGGCGGGTGAGCGTCGCAGAGATGTTCCCGGATCGCCCCGAGGCCCCCCTCGAACTCGATCTCGGTTGTGGCGATGGCGGCTTCCTTCTCGCCATGGCGCGACAACACCCGGAGCGAAACTTTCTCGGCGTGGAACGGCTTTTGGGCCGGGTTCGCAAAGTTTGCCGCCGGGCTTGGCGCAGCGAAATTTCCAACGTCCGCCTGCTGAGATTGGAGACGAGTTACACGGTGAACTGGCTCTTGCCGCGCGAAGCCTTCACCCGAATCCACCTGCTCTTTCCGGATCCCTGGCCGAAAAAGAAGCACGAAGAACGCCGTCTCGTCACCCCCCAATTCGTGCGGGCCGCTGCGGATTTGCTGGTGCCTGGGGGCGAAATCCTCTTCAAATCGGATCATCCGTCCTATTTCGCGGAAGCCGCCGCTCTCCTCCGCGCAGAGCCAGCCTTTGTCGAGACGGATTGGGGCCCGGATGCGTTCCCTTATTTCGAGACGGATTTCGAAAGGCGCTGGAAGGCGGAGGGAAAGCCGATTCAGGGACTTCGGTTGGTGCTGGCCACCCGAGGCATGAGTGCCGCTTCGCGATCGTGACCGTTTGGTTGTCGGACGTTCAAACCATCGTCCTGCGCCGCTGTGCGAGCCGGAGTTGGGTCGGTGGACGGCTGAGTTTCCAAGATCGACCGCGTCCGTTCCGGCGAAATGCACGGGGTCGGCTTGCAATTCGCAGACACCGGCAGCTCCGAAGCCTATCTTTGCCCCGTTGGCTCCCATGGCACTTCAAGTGCTCGATCAGGTGAAAGCATTTGTCCGATATGAAAACCATCACATGGATCGCCGCCGTTGTTTGTTGGGGAGTGGGTTGGTGTGCGGGACAACCTCCCGCGGAACCCGCCGCGGAAGTGGCTGAAGTGGCCGCGAGCAATCGCGCTTACGAAGCTGCTTATGCCAAAGGGGATGCCGATGCCTTGATCGAGTTCTTCACCGCCGACGCAGAGTTCACCGACGACGAAGGGCTGCTCCATTCTGGGCGGACCGAGATTGGCGAAGCGATTCGCAACGGTCTGCGCGCCAACCGGGGAGCACGGCTCAAGATTGAACCTCTCTCCGTCCATCTGTTGGCGCCGAAGATTCTCCTGGAGAATGGGTTGACCACCCTCACGGCCGAAGATGGTGAGAAGACGAGTGCACGCTACAACGCGGTTTTCGTGCATCACGATGGGCGGTGGAGAATCCGTCAGCTCACGGAAGCGCAGCTGCCGCTAGAAACTCCGCGGGACCGACTCGCCGGTCTTGGCTGGCTGGTGGGCGAGTGGCGCGAAAACGATCCCGAGAATGATCTTGAGGTGGAAAGTCAGGTCCGCTGGGCCCGGGGCGGGAACTTCCTCACCCGATCCGTAACGGTCCGGCGCGCTGGCGAAGTGACGCTCGAAGGCTGGCAAATCATCGGCTGGGATCCGCTCGAGCAGCGCATTCGCTCCTGGACGTTCGACACTCAAGGCGGTCACGCGGAAGGCAAATGGACGCAGGAGGGCCAGAGATGGCTCGTGCGGGAGAACGGCGTTGCGCCGGACGGAAGCCGCACCGGGGCGGACAATGTCATGGCCAAGCTCAGCCCAAGCCGGATGTCCTGGGAATCGATGAACCGGACGGTCAATGGCGAGCCCCGTCCGAATGTTCCCAGGATCGAAGCCCAACGCGTGAACCAAGGGGAGGGCAAATAACCGATGAACTCAAAGCTGGCGGTTTGCGTAACGGTGGTGATGGCAATGTCCCTGATGGTCGATGATGCCTTGGGACGAGGCGGGAGAGGTGGCGGTGGCGGCGCAAGGGGCGGAGGCGGCAGTTTTCACCCGCCATCACGCCCGGCCCCGTCGCGGCCCACGGCGTCGCGGCCCGCGCCTTCCCGGCCCTCGTCTGGAGGCGCACTCGATCGCTCCCCCGCTCGGGGCTCGGCGTCCCAATTGCCGTCCAGCGCCCACTCCAAACCGGCCGCCAATCGGACAGTGGCGGAATTACGGCCGAGTGTGGCGACCCGGCCCTCGCGTCCGGAAGCCCCCCAACGCCCGGCTGCAAGGCCGGAAGGCAGGCCCACCGGCTCCGAAGTGAGCAACTTTTTGGGAATCCCGGGCGGGGCGGATCGTCCCTCCGCTCGGCCGGCGGACCGAGCGGCCTTGGCGGCCACTCGGCCTGCGGCGGGTGAGCGCGTTCCGCGTCCCGATCAGCGACCGGATTGGGAAGAACGATCGCGGAATCGCAGCCCTCAGTGGGAGCAGCGGGTGGACAATCGCCACAACGCATGGACCCAACGGGAGGGCAACCGGGCAGCGGCTCGCCAAGAGTTTCAACAAACTCGGGAGAACCGATGGAGCCAAATCGAAGATGCCCGGGGCAATCGCGAGAACTGGCGGGACGAGAACCGGCAGGCTCGGCAGGAACACCGCGAGCAACTCTGGGAGTATCGCGGCGATCGCGCCGAGGAGGTGTGGGATCAAACCCGCGATCTCTATGACGACGTCTTTGACGACCGTTGGTGGCGCGCCTGGGGCTGGGGAGCGGTGACCGGTTTGGCCGTGGGCGCCATCGTGGATCCTTGGTGGTGGTGGGGCTCCGCGAGCTACGAAGAGACGGCGAAGTTCGTCACGGGCGTGGAGCCGGAGCCGACTTATTCTGATTACGGATCATCCATTGTTTTCGAAGGCGACACCGTCTACGTGAACAACGAGCCGGTTCCAGCCGCGCAATACAGCGAGCCTGCGGTGGAACTCGCCTCCACGGTGCCGCAACCTCCGGCCCCTCTTGCGCCGGAAGCGGAACCCTCGGCCCAACCCGAAAGCGCCCAGGCAAAAGCGGATTGGATGCCCCTCGGAGTCTTCGCCTTGGTCCAGGAAAAAAAGGGCGACCCCGTCATGTTTTTCCAAATCTCGATCAACCGGGATGGAGTGCTCAGCGGCGCGTATTCCGCGGCGCTCACCGGAGATCAACGACCCATCGCCGGCAAAGTGGACAAAGCCACCCAGCGCGCCGCGTGGCGCATCGGTGAGAGCACCGATGTCATCTTCGAATCCTCACTGGGGAACCTCACGCTCGAGGTGTCGCCCGTCGCGGTGCATTTCGGAAAGTCCCTCACCCAGACGTGGCTGTTGGTGCGCTTGCCCGAACCGGGGCCCGCCGCGCAAAAGCAAGCGTTGCCCAAAGCTCCGACCGCGCCGCCGCAGCCGAGTGAAACCTGAACTCGGATGGAAGGTGAAGCGATCGCAATCCGACCCGGATGCGGTTAGTCCGCATTTCTCAAGGATCGCGTGGCGAGGTGCCGCCAAATGGCATTGCCTGCAAGGCGCGCGAAGGATTCCAGGGTGAGCGGTATGCCGACATACCGCGAATCCGGGAATTCGAGCGGAACGCAGCAGGAATGCCATTGGGCAAGCCGCAGCAGCGAGGGCTTGAGAAATGCGGGTTAGAACAAGGGCCGTCACCAGATTCGTTCCACGGCCTTTTCGGGGAGCCAGCAGGATCTTCCGTCGCCGAGCTCGGCCTGAATCCAGTCGGCCCGGGCCTCGCGGATGCGGAACTCGGTTCCGGCATGGAGTGGTTCCTTGAAGCTGGGTTCGTAAGCCTCGCTGTCTCCTTTGCGGGCCACGACTTCCGGGGCGACGATGACGCCTTCGCGGATTTCGGAGGCGGCGCGGGCGTCCAGCGCGAGGGAGAGGAGCATCAGTCCGGCCACGACGGTGCTTCCGCCAGTGAGCCAGGGCAGCCAGGGCAGCTTCCGCAAAAGTCTGACCGTGGCGGTGCCCCAGGCCAGCACGATGGCCCAGCCGAAGAGGGTGGCTTTCAACGCCGGAGGCAGGTCGTAATGCCAGAAGAAAAGGGTTTCCGCGACCCTGCGCTTTGCGGGAACATCGATGCGGTCCACCCGGCGGGAACGGGCAAACTCGAGATTCTGCACGAGGTTGGGATCGTGCGGCATCAGATCGAAAGCTCGACGGTAGTTCACGATGGCGCGGCCGATGTCGCGAGTGCGGAAGTAAGCGTTGCCGATGTTGTAGTAGAGTTTGCCATTTTCGATTCCGCCCTCGCGGATGAGCTGTTGAAAGCGCAGGATCGCCTTGGTGTAGGTCTCGCGGGCGGTGTCTGGATGGCTGGCGGATTGATCGTTGGCCTGGCGGAACAGGGTGTTGGCCTCGTCGAAGATTTGTTGTTGGCTGGCCGGGTCGAGGGCGGCTCCGGAGATGCCTGGAACCATCAGCAGGAGCGGGAGGAGAGGCAGGATGCGGTTGAGGCCGGGGAGGCGGCGCAAGGTCTTGGGGTCGAGCCAAGCCAAACCCGAGGGCTGCACCTGGGACTCGATTCCCGCGACCACCTGACGGCTGGCGGAGGCCAATTCCTGGGCATCACCGGATTGGCTGCCGGAGTAGCGGCTGGCCTCGCAGCGCCGGAACAGATCTTCCGCGGCGGTGATGGTTGGGTCGGGAACGCCGTGGCGCTGCAAAGGTTCGCGGAGATCCTTGGCGGTCAGGGCTCCGGAGGAGAGACGCAACCGATCGCCGATGTAGCCGCGAAGAGCCTCCAAGACTTGGTCGGAAGAGGTCGCAACGGCGATGCGCGATTGGAATTTCCGGGCGGCCTGAGCCTGGCGCACCCCGTCTGGATCGGCCTGGAGGGCGCGGTGTTTCCCGACCAGGAACCGGATCAATCCGTGGAGCAGGGGAAGGAGGAGGAGCGGGATCCAGAAGGAACCGGAGCGGAACCAGGCGCCCGGGGAAAAGCGCTGGGACCGCAGGGCCTCCAGGTCTTCGTAGTTGTGGGCGATGCCCCGCGACCAAGCCTCCACCTCCGAGGTGCGTGGCCCGATCGGTTCGGTTCCTTCGGCGTCACGGGCCGTGACAACCCGCGTTTGGGTGACCTCGAGCGGGATGGACTGGGAACGGGCGATGCGGTAGGCGCCGACACTGGGATCGAAGAAGGGGAGTTCAATGCCCGGGATTTCAGAAATACCCTCCCGGGCGGCGCGGATGGTTTGAGTAAAGACGACGGAATCTTCCTGAATCTGGCCCGGGGAGCGTTCCGCCGGGAGCCGGAAATCCTTGGCGAGGTTTGGTTGGCGCTGGAGCGGGGGAAGATCCACGTCCTGGAGAAAGGCGGGGCCGGAGATCGAGATGCGGAGGGTGATGGGATCGCCCACATTGACCTTTCGCGGAGTGGCGATGGCCGAGATGCGATAGTTGCCGATGTGTCCGGCGAAGTTCGAAGGTTTTCCATCTGTCGGGAGATCCCGGACCGTGAGATCGAGGGCGTTCGACGGCACCACAAGATTGCGCATTTGAGCGACTTGTCGGCGGCCGAAGAAGGGATCGTCCTGGTCGGCGTAACCGACGATGCCGCGGAACGTGAGGGTGGCGGGTGGCAGTTGGAACGTGCCGACGCTCTTGGGGATGAGAATGCGGCGCACCTTCAAGGTTTGAAATTCCTGTCCGTCGAGCACCGCGGGGTCGTTGGTCGCCTGCGTTTGGACTTCGTGAACCGTGAAATTGGCATCCCCAGCCACCGGGAGATTGAGTTGGGGTTGGTCGAGGCTTGCTTTGTAGTAGAAGGTGAGGTCGAGGGTGATGGCTTCACCCACCCATGCCTCTGATTTGGAAAGGGCGGCTCGGAGTTTGAAATCGTCGGTTTCCTGGGCCTGTCCGACCTTGATCACGATGGGTCGGGTGGTGGCGCTGGTGGTGCCCTCCTTCACAGTGATTGGAGGGATGGTCAGGGTGCCGATTTTTTTGGCCACCAGTTGGTAGTTGAAGAGAAAACCCTTGCGGACGTTCTGGGTGACTTTGCCATTGATGATGGTCACGGAACTGCTGGAGTTGGTGCCGCTGCCCGTGGGAGTGACCGTGAAATCGGTGATGGCGGAGACATCGGGGGATTCGGGGGTCTCGGACCCAGAGACTTGAAGTTGGAACTGAAAGGGTTCGCCCAGTGTCACCGAATCACTGCTGACCGCCGCATCGACGGAGAACCGGTCCTGGCCGACCCCAAGCGCGGGAAACCACCCTGACAGTAGCGCGATGAGAAACCAGTGATAGGGACGTTTGGTCATGGCAGGGGGACGAATGTCAGGCTCACCAATCTTTGTCGACCGGGCGACCGCCACCGGCAACGGGCAAACGGCGGCGCTGGTTTTCCTTTTCCTCATCGAGGATGTCGCGCGCTTGTTCATTGACGGGGGCCGCCTGGGCTTGTTGGGGCTGGTTGTCAGGATCTTCTGACTTGGACGGGTCCGACTGGGCGTCCTGATCGGATTTGTCGCTCTGATCGGATTTGTCGCTCTGATCGGATTTGTCGTTCTGATCGGATTTGTCGCTCTGATCGGATTTGTCGCTCTGATCGGATTTGTCGCTCTGATCGGATTTGTCGTTCTGATCGGATTTGTCGTTCTGATCGGATTTGTCGTTCTGATCGGATTTGTCGTTCTGATTGGAGGGATCGGGTGGGTTGCTGAGTTCCTGGAGGGCGAGGACGAGTTCTTCGAGGGCTTTGGCTTGGTGTGGCTGGGCTTGTGAGAGGGCTTGTTGGCGCAGGGGTTCGAGTGCGGCGCCTTGTTCGTTCACGGCGGCTCCCACGTGTTGGGAGGCGGCGGTGAGTTTGGTGTTTGGATCTGGCGTTGGCGTTGGCGTGTTTCCCGGGGAGGTGCCGGTGCTGGGTGGGGGAGGCGTGGATTGGATGCGTTGCTGCATCTTGGTCAGAAGGTCGGCGGTATCGGCCTGCAACGTTTCCTGGTCCCCGGGCAGTTTTTTCACGCCGTTTTGCCAGTCGGCGGGTGCGGGATCGCTGGCGGGACCGCGGGAAGTGGCGAGGCGACCGTTGTCGTTGAGGGCGGTCTGTTGGCGTTCGATCAATTCCTTCAATTTCTGGCCGATCTCGTCCTTCTGTTGTTGTTCTTCCTGACGGCGCTTTTGTTCATCCAGCAGGTTTTTCAGGAAGAGACGAACGACCTCGATGTTTTCGGAGGCCTGTTGGTGACCGGGATCGAGTCGGAGGGCGCCCTGATAGTGGGAGACACTGGCCTGGCATTCTTTGATCGCCTTTTCCAGATCGCTGTCTTTTTGCCGTTGCGCCTGGCGGAAGGCGCAGTTGCCCATGTTGTATTGGGCCCGGGCGGCCAAGATCGGTTCCTTGGCCCGGAGCGAGGCCTCGGAGAAATGTTCCAGCGCCTTGGCGAAGTCTTCCTGACGGTAAGAGACCGCGCCGAGGTTGAACGAGATCTGGGCGGATTCGGGGTCTGCCACGGAAGCTTCTTCAAAGCGTTCCCGGGCCGTGTTCCAATCTCCCTTGGCAAACGCCTCGTTTCCCTGGCGGACCAATTTTCCGGTGGCCACCGCGTGGGATTCGGAGGGGAGGAGCAACAGGCAGGCGCAAAGGGCAGCGGAGGAGGGCGCGATCCGGCGTCGTTCGGAGAGTCCGGCATCGATTCCCAACAGGATCAGGGCAATGGCCAGGAAGATCTGAAACTTTTCGTCGTAGCGTTTGATGGTGGCGGATTCCAAGTCCTTTTTTTCGGCGGTGGCGATGAGTTCGGCATAGACTTGGCCGAGATCGATCGTTCCGGTGGCGACGTTGAGGTATTTTCCGCCGGGAGTGGCGTTCACCATCTTGCGCAAGGTGTGGGCATCGAGCTTGGTCCAGACTTCCTGGCCTTGGTGGGTGAGGAAGGTTTTGCGGCCCTGATCGTCGGTGACGGGAATTCGGCGGCCCTCGTTTTCGTCGCCCAGGCCGATCGCAATGATTCGGACTCCGCGTTTTCCGGCGGTATCGGCGGCCTCGACCGGAAAGCTATCGTGGTCTTCGCCGTCGGTGATGAGGACGATGTCCTTGTATTGCTTTTCCTGATCGTCGAACACGTCGTCCAGCACCTTGCGGATGCCGTCTCCGATGAGGGTGCCGCCGCGCGAGATGCTGTCCGTGGAGACATCCTCCAGCATCAGTCGGAAAAAGCCGTAGTCGAGGGTGAGCGGGCACTTCACGATGGCGGTGCCGGCGAAGACCACGAGACCGACCCGGTCCCCGGCGAGGCGGTCGACGGCATCCTGGATGGCCAGTTTGGCCCGTTCCATCCGGTTTGGGGCCAAGTCTTCGGCGAGCATGCTCTTGGAGACATCGAGGAGGAAAACGACGTCTCGTCCGCGGCGCTCGATGGTTTCAGCCCTCGGGTTCCAGCCGGGCCGGGCGAGTCCAATCACGAGAAATCCGAGCCCGACGAGGGCCAGAATCGACTTGGCGCGTCGTCGCGCCGGGCTCACGGAGATGCGGATGCGCTCCAGCAGTCCGGCATCGATCAGTGCGCGCAGGGCGGAGCGTCGGCGCGTTGCGGCGAAGAGGATGAGCGCCACCAGGATGGGAAGAAGCCACAACCAGTGGAGCATGGCCACGCTCTGGAAGCGGATTGCGTTCATGGGATTTTTCGGAAGATGGTGCAGTTCAGGCCCGTCTCCAAGGCCACCAACAGCAAAGCCAGGACGGCGAATGGGGCGAACAATTCTCGGTAGTCCATGTAGCGCACCGATTCAATCCCGCTCCGCTCAAGGGCATCGATTTCCTTGTAAATGTTGCCCAGGGACTTTGCGTCTTCCGCCAGAAAGAACTTCCCGCCCGTTTCCTTGGCCACGGCCTCGAGATCGCGGGTATCGAGTTGGGGAGCCGTGCCGAGCTGGAGAAAGCGGCCGAAGAAGGTGTTTTGGGATTGCATCTCTTCCTTGCCGGTCACGGCGATGGCGTAGATTTTGATGCCCCATTCCTTGGACAGTTTGGCGGAATCCAGCGGGCGGCGTTTGCCGGCGGTTTGTTGGCCATCGGAGAGGAGAATCATGACCTTGCTCTTGATTTCGAAACGGTTGGCGGCGTCGGGAAGTTGTCGAGCCAGGGTCTCTTCCGCAGTCTTGAGGCGCGCGGCGGCCAGGGCAACGGCGTCGCCGATGGCGGTGCCATCCTCCTGGCTTTTTGGGGCGGCCAGGCGCACGGTCTCGAGGAATTGGGGCAAGGCTCCGTGACCGAGGGTCAGCGGGCAAACCGTCTCGGGAAACTGGGCGAACGAGATCATGCCGATCAGGTCGTTGCCGCGTCCCTTGAGTTCTTTGCCATCGCCGAGCACGAAGGTTTTGAAGACCTCTTTCACGACCTCGAGCCGGTTGCGCCGTCGGCCCTCGAAGTTCATCTCCGCCGCCATGCTGCTGGAGCGATCCAGGACCATTTCAATCGCGATGCCCTCGTTGGTTTCGCGGACGCGTTCCATGCCGAGCTGGGGCCTGGCCAGAGCGATCACGAGAAGGGCGAGGGCGATGAGCCGGAGGAGCGGGGGGATGAAGCCGAGCCGTTGTCGCAGGGAGGCACCGGCTCTCGCGGCATTTTGGGTCCAGGAGAACCGGATGGCCGCACCCGGTCCCATGCGCCGCTGCCGCCACCAGCGCAACGCGGGCAGGCCGAGGAGCAGGAGGAACATCCAGGGCGATTCAAACCGCATCGGAGTGGGTGGCGCTGGTTGAGGTTGGTGCGGAGGCGTCCCGGGGCTCCTGAACCCGCGTCTCCAGGATGAACTCCTTGCAGGCGTCGAAGGTCTTCTGGATTTCCGCTTCGGAAGGCTGCAATTCAGCGAATTTCACCAAATCACAGTGTTTCAAGAATTGGGTGAGAAGAAGCTGGTGACGGCGTTCCAGGGCGCTGTCTGCATGCCGGGACTGCCAGGACAGGAACTCCTCGGTGGTCTGGCCGGGGGCATGAATGCCGAAGCGGTTTTCAATGTAGTGCCGCAAGATGGCTGAGAGGCGCTGATAGAACGTTTTGATCTGGCCGGAGCCGGGCAGATTTTCAGCGATCAAATCGCGCAATTCGTCGAAGGCGATCTCGTGGGCCGGGCGCGGAGGCGGGAGGGATTGGCGGGGCCGCCAATGGTTGCGCCAGAACGACCAAGCTCCGGCCAAAAGAGCGAGGCCCAGGAGGGTGCCGAGCACGATGGCGGGCATCCGGTTCGGGGGTTTTGGCAGGTCCACCGGGCCGTTGATGTCGTGGATGTCCAAGTTCTGGGCATCCTCCGGGAGCAGCGACTTGACTTCGATCTCGATCGCCTCGGTTTCCAATTTGTGTTCCGGTTCGCCCTCGCGCGCGAAGGTGAAGACGAACGGTGGAATCGTGTATTTGCCTGAGAGAAAGGGCTCCAGGACATACTCGCGAGTTTGTCGGACTTTGCCGTCGCGGGTGCGTTCGGCCTGCGAGGTGGTGAAATCCAGGATGCCAAACGAATTCAATTCGGTGGCCGCGGGAGGCAGGGTCACCTTGACGGCTTCGTCGCTGACCACCTCCAGTTGCAGGCGGAGTCGGTCGGCAAGGGTCGGTTCCTTTTTGTCGAGCCGGACGGTGACCTTCACCGGACCGCGCTCCACCGTTTTTTCGAGACCGGCCGGGGGAGAGGCGGGAGTGTCGGTCTTTTTTTCTCCGGTGCAACCCCCGAGGACCAGAGCCACTGCCAGAGCGACCGGAATGAGCGCGCCTTGTTTCACGGCTGTGTGGTCTCCGGCTCCGCCTTCCCGAATCGGTCCAGGTGCAGCACGACGTCGAATTCGTGGCGCAGCTGATCGAGCAGTTCCGCCTGGGTTCGCTGTTCCTTTTCGTGTTGGGTTTCCCGAGCCAGCCGGTCCGCCACCTCCTCGAACGAGGGAAGTCGGGAAGCGGTCCGTTCGCGCACCAGAAAGACGTGGAAGGTTCCATCCTCCGCCGGGAAGACCTCGGGGACGATCTCTCCGTTGCGGCCCGACCAGAGGGCGTCGAGTTTGGTGGCGGCCTTCAATCCGGGCACGGGCTGGCCCTTGAGCAGCGGCTCGGGAAGTTCCTGCCAATCGCTGCCGGCGCTTCCTGCGGAAATCCGTTTTTGCGCGGACTCGGCATCGGGGAGGCTGACCCGGCTGACGCGCAGGGATTCCGGAAGGCGGAGGAGCTCCTTGTTTGCCTCGTAGCGAGCCTTGACTTCATCTGGGCCGACGCGGGCGTAATCCTCAAGCCGGCGCTGCATCACCAGACTGGCCAGGAAGCCGCGGCGGTTCTCTTCCAATTGGCGGCGGACCTCCGGTTTTTCTGCCAGCTCGATTTGCAGGGCTTTGCGGTAGAGGACTTCCTCGGCCACGAGTTGCTGGAGGAATTGGAGCCGGGCCTCCTTGGCGGCGAACCGGGAGAGCATGGCCTCCTTCTGTTTGGCGCGTTCCGGCTCGGGCAGGCTGTTTCCGAGGCGCAGCAACTCGCCTTGGATGCGTTCCTCGATCTTCCGGTCCAGATCCGCTTCGGTGATTTTTTCGGTGCCGATCTCGGCGACCACGGCGCTGGCGGATTTGGCGGCGTCCTGGTCCAGGGCCACCCGATCGGCCAACTCGTGGCGGAGGGCGGCGAAGCGGCCCATGGCGGAAAGGGATTCCTCGATGCGGCGCCCGAGATCGGCGGAGAGGGCGGGGTCGTCCGGTTGCAGGGCTTCGGCCCGATAGAAGGCATTGAGCGCTGGTTCGTAGGCATGCGCATCCTGGTGGAGCTTGCCGATTCGGAACCAGATCCCGGCCGTTTCCTTGGCATCGAGGGGAGCGGCCGCGAGATATTCCATCCAGGCACCGGTGGCAGCCTGGGTGAGCCCTTGTTGTTCCAGCTTGAGGGCGAGTTTCTTGAGATCTTGTGTCGGCAGTTGGCCGGTCTCTGCGTGCGACCCGTCGGAGGTCGCGGGGCGGGAGGGCAGCAGGGTGAGCAGGAGGTTGAGTCCGGTCAGGATGGCCACGGCGGCGAGCAGCATCTGGGACGATGGCGGCATCGCCTTGGTGGAACGGGGGAGCTCGGGCAGGGAGAAGTTCAGCCCGCTCGGTCTGGGTTGGTCACGGGGTTCTTCGGGAGTCATCGCCGGTGAAAGTCCGGATGGAAGCTATTTTGAATACGGAAAATCGGGAACCTTGCAAGTGAAGACCGCCATCCTTACCGGGAACCGCGCAGGTGCCGACGATTGCCGAGGAGCCGCAAGGTCTGGGTCACCGCGGCGGCGGCGGCTTCCCGTTCGTCATGGATCACCGCCTGGACCCCGAGCCGTTCCAATCGGGCGAGATCCGGGGCGAAGCGGGCCCTGGCAATGACCCCCACCTCGGGATTGATTTCATGGATGTGATGCAAGGCGGCGGCCGTGGTGGTGGCGTCCGGGAACGTGAAAGCGACCAGGTCAGCATCGGGGAGCCGGGCCAAGTGCCAGGTCTCCTCGTGCGCGGCATCGGCAAAAAGCACCGCTTGCTCCTCCCGCATCAGTTGGCGGACGGTGTCGACGTTCATCTCGACGATCAGGGTGGGAATGCCCGCGTCGCGCAGGGTTTGGTTGAGGGCGGAGCCGACCACTCCGTGTCCGCAGATGATGGCGTGCCCCTTCAATTCTTTGACCCGTTGCCGGATGGGCACGGCCTCGACTTGGCGGGGGGAGGTCGATGGACCGAGCTTTCGGGCGTTCAGCCATTCCGCGACCGGGTCGGCAAGCCGCACCAGGAACGGCACCAGCCCCATGGACAAGGCGGAGGCGGCCACGAGGGATTGCTGCAAGTCCGCTGGCCAGAGGGGACCGACGCCCGGATCCTGGAGCAGGAGCAGGGAGAATTCCCCGGCGCTGGCGAGCGACAAGGCGCCGAGGAGTGCCTGCCGATTGCTGAGGCCGAGGTGCCAGGCAATCGCCGTGATCGTCGCGGTTTTGCCCGTGGTCAGGGCCAGGGTGAGGCCGAGAATCAACCAGATGTTCTTGAGGGCGAGGTGCAGATCGATCAGCAGGCCCACCGACACGAAGAACAGGGTGAGGAAGACATCCTTGATCGGGAGAATGTCCGCCAGGATGCGGTGTTTGAAGACGGTCTCGCTGACCGCCAGTCCGGCCACGAACGCGCCGAGCGCCAGGCTGAGTTCGAGCAAGCCGGCGACGAAGGCCAGGCCGAGACAGCAGCCCATCATGGCGAGGGTGAAGAGTTCCCGGGAACGCGTCCGGGCCACGGCCTGAAGGACCGCCGGGATGATCCACCGGGCGCTCACTGCGGCCAGGGCGACAAACCCGGTCCCGCGCAGGGCCAGCCATCCCAGTTCCGCGGTCCAAGCCTTTTCCTTGCCCCCGCTTCCGAGAATCAGCGGCAGCAGGACGAGGAAGGCGATGATGAACAGATCCTGCAAGATGGCCACGCCGAGGGCAAAGCGGGCGCCCCGGCTGTTCGATAGCTCCATGTCCTGCAGCGTCTTCAAGCTGATCGCCGTCGAACTCATGGCCAATGTCACCGCCAGCACGATCGCGGCATTCCACGGCAGACCTCCGAGGCGAGCCAGGGCCACCGTGATCAGGAGGCAGGTGCCCATCTGCAAACCTCCGCCGGTCAGTGCATAACGCCGCAAGAAGCGCAGTTCGCTCACGGAGAATTCCAGGCCGATCACGAACATCAAGAGGACCACGCCGAAGTTCGCCATCTGCTGCACCGCCTCGCGCGAGGAACCGCCGCCGAAGTGATTCATGATCCCGGCGTTGGCGATGAGGATCCCGCAGCAAAAGTAGGCGACGAGGAGCGACTGCTGGAACCGCAACAGCAGCAGCGAAACCAGGACCACCGAGACCAGCATCACCGCGAGCAGGGCAAAGAGCGGAGGCATTCCGTCTACCGCTGCCAGCATCGCAATCCCTGCCATGGTTCCATCCTCCGCCAAGTTCGCGGAATGACAAGGCGGGAACCCGCGCCCTCGCGCCCGGCCGTGCGTCGTCTTCGGTTCCGACGTGAAGGTGCGGCTCGGGGATCTCTCCGAAAAGGTCGAAATCCCGTCGGCGGGTGGATGAGGGGAATCCGCACGATTTTGCCGCCCTCGCATACGAAAAATCGAGTTGCCGCTTGAATCCCGGCCCTCCCTCCCTAACTAGAGCGGGCTATGGCAGGCCCGATCGACCACCAACACACCCTCGCCAAGGCCGCGACGCTGGCGGGGACCTCTCTTCACACGGGGGAAAAAGTCTCTCTCACGCTGCGTCCGGCCCCGCCGAATCATGGGATCAAGTTCCGCCGGGTGGATCTCGAGGACGCCCCGTTCATCCCCGCCACCATCGACCGGGTTCAGGAAGTGGAGCGGGCCACGACGATTGCCGAAGGGAGCGTGAAGGTGCACACCGTGGAGCACGTCATCTCGGCCCTGACCGGGATGGGAATCGACAACGCCATCGTCGAGATGGATGCAAACGAGCCGCCCATCGCCGATGGCAGCGCGTTGCCCTTCGTGGAACTCATCAAGAAAGCCGGTGCCCAAAAGCAGGATCAACTCCGCAAGGTGTTTGAAGTGAGGGAACCGATCCACCTGGAAACACCCGGCGGATCGTTGGTGACGATCGTGCCGGACAAGCACTTCCGGATCAGCTGCACCCAGATGGGGCCGCAGGGGCGCTTCACGCAATACCAGAGTTTCGAGATCAACCCGGAGACCTACGAGAAGGAGATCGCCCCGGCTCGGACATTCGTCTACTACGAGGACGTGGAGCCGCTCATGACGAAAGGGCTCATCAAGGGCGGGAGCCTCGAGAACGCGGTCGTGATCCGCGATCAGGAGGTCATGACCAAGGAACCGCTCCGGTTCAAGGACGAATTCGTGCGGCACAAGATTCTCGACATCATCGGGGATCTGATGCTGGGAGGTCGCCGCATCATGGGCCACGTCATCGCGGTCAAGCCGGGTCACCGGCCGAACACGGAGATGGCCCGGAAAGTTTGGGAGGCTTACAGCGCGATCGAGGCCGCCATTCCCAAACCTGTTTTCGTCCCGACCGGCAAGGGCATCCTCAATGTCGAGGATATCATGCAGATTCTTCCGCATCGCTATCCGTTTCTCATGGTGGATCGGATCGTCGATTTCGAGGGCGACATGAAGTGCACCGGGGTGAAGCAGGTCACCGTGAACGAACCGTATTTCCAGGGTCATTTCCCGGGTCATCCGGTCATGCCCGGGGTCTTGCAGGTGGAGGCCATGGCCCAGGTCGCCAGCATCATCATGCTCCGCAAGCCGGAGCATCAGGGCAAGATCGGTTACTTTGTCAGTGCGGACGACGTCAAGTTCCGCCGTCTGGTGGTGCCGGGAGACACCTTGGTGATCGAGGCGGAATTTCTCAAGGTGAAGCGCAACATCGGCCAGGCGGCCTGCAAATGCACGGTGAATGGTGAGATCGCTTCAACCGCGGAGTTGAAGTTCGCGTTAATGGACAGATAGAGAAGGATGGCTTCGCGGATTCATCCCACCGCCGTCCTCGATCCCTCGGTTGAAATCGGTGAGGACGTCGAGATCGGCCCCTACTGCGTGATCCACGCCGGGGTGCGCCTGGGAGATGGTTGTTGGCTGCAGAATCACGTCACTCTGGCCGGGCCACTCACGGTGGGGCAGGGGAACCGTTTCTTCGCCTTCAGTTCCATCGGTCAACAGACCCAGGATTTGAAATACGCTGGCGAGCCGACCTTTTGTGAGATTGGCGACGGCAATACGTTTCGCGAATTTGTCACTGTGCACCGGGGCACCAGTGCCGAGGACAAAACCGCCCTGGGCAGCCACAACAATTTCCTCGCTTACGCCCACATCGCCCACGACTGCAAGGTCGGCAATCACTGCATTTTCTCGAACAATGGCACCCTGGCCGGTCACGTGGTGGTCGGGGACCGGGTCATTCTGGGTGGGCTCTCGGCGGTGCATCAGTTCTGCCGGCTCGGGGACGGGGCCATGACCGGCGGCTGCACCAAGATTGTCCAGGATCTGCCGCCGCACATGATCGCGGACGGAAACCCGGCCGCAGTGCGCAGCGTGAACGTCGTCGGCATGCAGCGCCAAGGGCATTCCGAGGCCGCCGTTCGCGCCGTCAAGGAGGCGCATCGCTTGCTCTACCGAAAAGATCTCAACGTGCAGCAGGCTCTGGCGGAGTTGCGGGCCATGGAGGATGTGGACGGACTGCTTGCGGAGATCATCGCCTTCGTCGAGTCCAGCGCCCGCGGGATCATCCGCTGATCGGCGCTCCCGCGTTTGTCCTTGCGGTGCAGGTCCCCAGTGTTCAAGGTGAAGGCCGTCCCCGCGATGCGTGCGCCTCGTCCCTCTCTGCTCTTTTTGGTCTTGCTGGCCGTCACCTCGTCTGGCCTGGCCCAAGTCGTGGTGGGGGGCAAGATGTTCGAGCGCGCTCCGGCGGAGTCCGGTCCGGGCGGAGCCTGGGTGTTTTACGAGCGGGGCGCCCCCCGGAACGAGGCGTCCCGGCGCTGGCTGAGCCGCCAAGTGCTGGTGGAGCTGCAACCCGCCGCCGGAGCCGCCGCCTTGGATGCGGTGCGTGCGGTGCCGGGCGTGGTCCGGGCCACGCAGCAGGGTCGCTACCTCGTGGCCGAGTTCGGCGGTCCGGCGGAGGCCGTTTTGACTGGGTCCGCCGACATCCGCAAACTGGCTGGGGTGCGCGCGGCGGAGCCGATGTTGGCGCGGCAATGGGCGAGATTCTGGGTTCCCAACGATCCGTTGTTCGGCTACGACGCCGGGAATGCCGGATACCAGTGGCACTTGCGCAACACCGGGCAGAACCAGGGCAAGGCCAACACCGATGTCAATGTGTTGACTGCGTGGGACAACTACAAAGGCACCGGCGTCTGCATCGGGATCGTCGATGACGGGCTCGCGCTGAATCATCCTGACCTCGCGGCCAATGCGGACCCGGCCAAGAGCTATGATTTCAACGACGCCGATGCCGATCCTACGCCGGGGGACGGTGATTATCACGGGACAGCTTGCGCCGGGGTGGCGGCGGGGCGAGGGAACAACGGCATCGGGGGGACCGGAAGCGCGCCGGAAGCCCAGTTGGCGGGTCTTCGTCTGATTGCCGCTCCCACCACCGATGCCCAGGACGCGGAAGCGATTTCGTTTCAACCGAACGGGATCGCCATCAAGAGCAACAGTTGGGGGCCCTTTGACACCGCCCGGGGAGCCGAGGGGCCGGGACCGCTGGCCTTGGCGGCCATTCGCAACGGGGCGGCGACGGGCCGCGGCGGGAAGGGCACTATTTTCCTGTGGGCGGCGGGCAACGGCAATTCGGCAGGGGACGACTCGAATTACGACGGGTGGGCGAATTTGCCGGAGGTGATGGCCGTCTCCGCAATCAACGATGTGGGGAGGCCAGCCTTCTATAGCGAACCCGGAGCCAATATCCTGATCTGTGCACCTTCCAACGGTGGAAATCAGGGGATCACCACGACCGATCTGGTGGGTGCGGAAGGATACAACGAGGACGGTGGCTTGGTGGAGTATCCTGACTTTGCGGATACGAGTTATACCAACACGTTTGGCGGCACGTCCTCCGCGACGCCCACGGTGGCGGGTGTGGTGGCGTTGATGCTTCAAGCCAACCCCAACCTGACGTATCGGGACGTGCAGGAGATCTTGGTGCGCACCGCGGTGCAGAATGATGAATTCAACAGCGGCTGGTCCGTGAACGCGGCGGGGTTTCACTTTCATCACCGCTATGGAGCCGTTTTGGTCGATGCGGCGGCGTGCAGCCTGGCCTCCACTTGGACGAACTTGGCGGCGTTGCAGCTTCGCAACGTGTCGCAAACCAATTTGGGGCTGGCCATTCCCGACGCGGACGAAACCGGCCTCACCCGAATCCTCACGGTTCCGGCCGCAGACAACCTGCGCATTGAGCACGTCACCGTGAAAGTGAAGGCCACGCATCCGTATGTGGGGAACCTGGAATGGTGTTTGACCTCACCGAGCGGCGTCAAGTCCACCCTGGCGCGTGACCGGTTCAATGACAACACCGCGAACCTGGATTGGACGTTCCTAACCACGCACTTCTGGGGAGAACAATCTCAGGGCAATTGGAAGCTGGAGGTCTTTGATCGCACCGTGGATCACACCGGCACCCTTGATGAAGTCGTCTTGACCTTTCATGGCACCAGCGCCAACGCCTCGCTCGCGGTGCCGGTGATCACCTCGAACTGGCTCATCGTGGGCCGTGAGCAGTGGGAGATGGAACACCAGATCACCGCTTCCGGGTCGCCGACCGCGTATGACGCCGCGCGTTTCTATGCGCCCGGTCTGCCCGCCGGACTCAGTCTCAATTCCACAACCGGTCTGATCACGGGCACGCCGCTCGAAACCGGCCCTTTCCAAGGCTATCAAGCCGCCATGAACGGTGCGGGTTGGGGTTGGAATCCATCCTCCTATTTTTACATTCTGGCAGGCGAACCCACTTTGTCCGCGGCGGTGGAGCAACCGGACACGCTGAAGATCATTCCGTTTGGATATGGAGACCCGGTCAGGCAGACCGCGATCTCGAAGGATGGAGCCGATGCCATCGAGACCGCCGTGGTCAAGAATGAGGAATATTCCGGGATCGAATTCACCGTGAATGGTCCGGCCAAGCTGGACTTCCAGTGGAAGGTATCCTCGGAGAAGAATGGAGATTATCTCGTCCTCACGGTGGATGGGTATGTTAGGGATTACATCACCGGAGAGAAGGATTGGACGGCCGCCTCCACCTATGTGGGATCCGGGCCGCACAATGTGGATATCTATTATCTCAAGGACCCGGGCGTGGCGACTGGGCAGGACAAGGGGTGGATTGATCAAATCGAGATCACGCCCACCGCTGTGGTGCCGGAGATTCGCACCGGCGTGATCCAGGCCTATCAGGGGGTGTATCTCCGTCAGTCGGTGGAGGCGACTCATGCGCCGTCCGCCTTCTCCGCCACGGGACTGCCGCCCGGACTGTCGTTGCATGCATCCACCGGCTTGATTTATGGCACGGTCAATGTCGTGGGATCCTATCCGGTGACGCTCCAGGCCACCAATTCCGCCGGCACCGCGGCCAAGCAGATCACCGTCGAGGTGGGGACGGTGGCGCTCGGTTTGGCGGACGCGATCGATGCCCTGCAGCAGGTCATCGCAACGTCTGGAGATGTTTCGTGGGCGCCGCAGGCGGTCTACACCACGGACGGGAAAGACGCGGCCCGCACCGGCGAGATCGCCAATGAAGGGCGGAGCGAGATGACCACTCAGGTCATCGGTCCATGCAAGGTTGTCTTTTATTGGGGGGTCTCGTCGGAAACCGGTTATGATTTTCTGCGATTCTATCTGGATGATGCCGAGAAGAAGTCCATCAGCGGCGAGACCGGTTGGCGGCGCGAGGGATTTCTGGTCCCGTCAGGAACCCACACATTGAGGTGGTCTTATCAGAAGGATGCCTATACCGCGGCCGGGTTGGATGCAGGTTTTGTGGATCGGTTTGCGATCTATCAAGACGGGGATGGGGACGGCGTTTATGAGGATCTGGAGTCGTGGTTCGGAACGTCGGACCAGGCTCCCACCCTGGTCCCTCAGGTCACTGTCCAGCGCAGCGGCAACAACACGAACCTGCAGTTCCCCTCGGTGGCGGGGAACGAGTATTGGATTGAATATAGCGAAAATCTGGTGACGTGGACCCGTATTCCCGGGACGATCATCGCCACCGGACCGAGCACGACCTGGATCGACCGGAACGCCACCAACAAACCGCGCCGTTATTACCGGGTGTTGCTGCCTTGATTCGATGGATCAGACTTCCGCCATTCCCGGGATCGACTGGGGTTCCTGGGAGCCCACGATGCGGGCCAATCTTCTGTTTGTCATCGAGGGCGGCGAGGTGTTGCTGATCCGCAAGAAGACCGGTTTGGGTCAGGGCAAGATCAACGGGCCGGGTGGAAAACTTGAGCCTGGCGAAACCGCCGTGGAGGCGGCCGTGAGGGAGATCCGTGAGGAACTGCATCTCGAGGTGGATCCGGCCGACTGCGAGGCGATGGGGATCCTCCGCTTTCAATTCGTCGATGGTCTGGCCTTGCATGTCGTCGTCTTTCGCACGTTCCGCTATGGCGGAACCCCGACCGAGACGCGCGAGGCGGCGCCGCTCTGGTTTTCTTTTGATGAGCTTCCGTTCGGGGAGATGTGGGCGGATGACCGATACTGGCTTCGGGAGATGCTCGAGGGCCGACGTTTTGAGGCCAACTTTGTTTTTGATGGCGAGGAAATGCTCTGGCGCGATGTGCAGTTTCTCGAGGCCCCGGGGGCCGCGGTCACAGAAGCCGTTCCCGGCGCAGCATCATGAAGATGGTCACGCCGCCTCCGATCACGAGGCCGGCCACGCCCAGGTTGAGGATCGTGCCCGTGGACAGGGTGGCGCGTTTGGTGCGGGCACCCAATTCCCGGGAGGGAAGACTGTTGGTCCCGTTGGCTCCCAGCGTGAAGATGCGGAAGAGGTGATAGGACTCGGGTTGCAGACCGGAGACTTCGGCGGTCACAATTTGGTCCGCGAGCGAGAATTTCACCTGTTTCGTGGGGACCCAAAGGCACTCCAACTGTTTTTTGGCACCGTTGAATGCGATGATGCGCGTTTCCACTTCGTAGCGGGGCGCGTCTCCCTGAGGTTGGCGCCAGACGAGAAGGGCGCTTTTCGCCGTGGTCTCCTTGACAGCAAAGATGGGCACTTTCGGCAGTTTGACATCCGTCTTGAGCTTGTGGGGGCTGAGCGCAAGCATTCCGTCGATGGAGATCATGGGCGGGAGGGGGATCTCGCCGTTTCGTCCCGTCACGGAGTTGGGTGCCTCGGGCGAGTTGAGTTCGCGTCCCGTCTGGGTCGAAACGCTGGCAGGCATGCCCGTTTTTGCCTCGAGCATTTCATGATAGTCGGTGGCCTGGGAGAGGTCTTGGGCTTGGCCGGGGGCGGCGGGGTTTCCGATGGGAGGACGGGCTGCGGCCATCGTGATCTTGCCGGAGAGGTTGGCCGAAGCGGTCGCTTCCACCGCGGAGGGCACTGCCATGGACTCGCCGTGGAGTGTGACCACAAATTCCTGTTGAGAGCCGTGGAGGACGAGGCGCTCGCGAAAGAGGCCGGGTTCCTTGGGGGCGAAGAGGACCCGGAGCTCCGTCTCACCCCCCGGTGGCAGGGTCCATTCCAGGGGCAGGTCCTGGACCAGGAAAGGGGGGGGCGGCGGGTTGGCGCGCACCGGGACGGGTTGGCCACCGACATTGCGAAGTTTGATGACGAACTCGGATTTGCTCCCGATGGAGACCTGGCCGCATGGGAGCGAGTGATCTGCGGCGACTCCGGACATGGAGAGGAAACCGGGGAGCGGGTCCGCAGTCACCGGGACCATTTCCTGGAACCCGTTGGCCTCCAGGTGAATCTCTCCGGTGAAGGCGGAGGGGTTCTGGGGAGGGAGAACGAATGTCAACTCCTTGCGCTGCTCCTTGTCCAGCCAGACGCGGTCCCCACCCGGCGACTGAAGACGAGCGTCCAAGCGCAGCGTCACCGAAACGCCTTCGACGCCCGGGTTGGTGAGGGCGATGGTGCCGGTGCGGAGGCGGCTCTGCGGGTCGTGCGCCAAGGTCAGTTTGCGGGATGCCAGGACAAAGGGCACCACGCCTTCCCCGGTGAAGAGAACGCCGGGTTTTTCCGGTGCACCGGTAGGCAGGGCCAACCGGAAGACAGAGTGGCCCAGGGCGACGGGAAAGAAACCGAAGGTGGCCGGGGCCGACTCGCCCGGGGAAAGGCGCAGCCCGGTCTGGCCCTCGCTTGGCATCCATTTCCAGGGCGGCGGAAGTTCCGGGACCAACTCGAATGGAGCGGTGCCTTTGTTGGTCAGCACGATGGTTCGGAGCGATTGGCCACCGAGGATGGTCTTTCCGAAATCGAGCGTGGAGACGCAGGCGATGAGTGGAACCGGGTCGATGATCTCGAGGACGACTGGCACGGCCGCGGAGACCCGTCCGGAGGGATACTGCGCGGCAAAGGTGAACTGGTCCGTGGCGGCTTTGGATGTCGGATCGGACTGGTAGGTGACAAGAGCCGAGGAAAAATCATCCGGGGATTCGCTCAGTTCGGAAAGAGAACCCGCTTTGGGCTCTTCCCGGATGAAGAAGCGGACGCGTTGGGAGAATGGATCCTCGACGGTATCGAGGGTGAGTTGCAGGGGTTCGCCCCGGAGCAGTTTGAATCGTTTGGGTTCGACAACGGGGATGCGGTCCTCCCGAGACGGCATGGTGACGGGTTCGGGATCGCGCCGCTCACGGTCCCGGCCGCGGGGACGGGGATCGGTGTTGACCGGAGCGGATCCGGGCTTGGTGACATCCGCCAAGGCAGGGGGAGTGATCGCGGGGATTCCTCCGGTTAGCAACCAGATCCAGGCCAGGATCAAACGTGAGGGAGAGCAGCGCATGAGACGGCGCGGCTCCATCTTAGCGGGGCGCGCCGGGGAAGTCAAAGGCGACGCCGGATGGGCAAGGATCTGTTCGACTTCCGGGAGCGATCACCTGGTGGATTGCCTCGAAACTGCGTTGAAGGAGAGGGGCGGGGTCGGTCAGGCGCTGCGAGGAACCGCCGTCAGCAAGCGGCTCAGCCAGGGGAAAAGCTGCTTTTTGCGGCTCACGACTCCGTCCATTTCAAAAATGCCGTGGTCTCGTTTGGGGTAATCGACGCGATTGAGGACGGGATCGGGGCCTTCCATGAGAAGAACGCTGAAGTGCTGGCCGATATCGGTCACCATGCAGCAGGCGAGGTCGAGGCCGCGCTGTTTGATCAGGGCGCGAAGTTCTTCCTGCAGCGAGGGGACCGAATCCCAGAGATGATGGAGCCCGAGTTCCTCGATTTGGGAGATGCTGACCTTGTAGCCCGCTTCCTCGTATTCCTTGCGATCGCTGGAAACGGCTTCGGTCGGGGTGCAACTGTTGAGCACGGAACCGGCGGCGAAGAAATCCTTGGCGAATTGATCGATGTTGAGTTCCGCGATTTTGGAGAGCCAGTCGAGGAGCTTTTTGTCTTCCGGGGTGGAGGTGGGCGAGGTCAGCTTTAGGGTGTCTGAAATGAGGCCCGCGCACAGGCAGGTGGCGATCGACTTGGAAGGGATGAGGCCCTGATCCCAGAAGAGGCGCCCGACAATGGTCGAGGTGGAGCCGACCGGAAGGTTGATGAAGCGGATCGGTTCTTTGGAGACGAGGTTTCCGCTGAGGCGGTGGTGGTCGATCACTTCCAGGATGTTCGCTTCCTCGGCCCCTGCGACCGCCTGGGAGAATTCGTTGTGATCCACCAGGATGAGCTGGGGTCGGGGCAAATCGATGAGGTCGGAGCGCGAGAAGACGCCGGAAAGCTGCCCGGTCTCGTGGTCGATCACCGGAAACAGGGCCTGGGAAGTTTCCCGGATCTCCTGTTGGATCGAGTTCACCAGGACGTTGGATTCAAACCGGATGAAGTCTTTGGAGACCGCTTCACTGATGCGGCGGGAACCGCGGATGAATTGGATCGTGCTGGCGGTGTCGTGTCGCGTGGTGAGGATGGCCACGCCTTTTTCCCGGGCGGCCTCGCGGATCTCCGGGGACATCTCAAATCCGCCGGTGATCACCAGGCAGCAGACGCCCGATTCCACGGCGAGATGCTGGATGTTTTCCCGGTCCCCGGTGACGACCACGACCTGTTCATGGGGAAAACGGGCGATGCGGTCCCGGATGATCTCGGGGCTGGAAGCGGCCACCATCAGGATGAAGTCCCTCTCGGTGTCGAGGTTGCCATCGGCGAACCAGAGTTTGCTGTCCAGGGCGCGCTCCATGCTTCCCAGGCTGGTGCGGACCACGCGCATCCGTTCCGGGCTTTCGCCCACGGGAAGCAGAAGTTTGAGAAGTTCCGTCAGGGAGAGCATCCCATTGAGCTGATTTTCTCCTTCGACGATGGGGATGCTGCGGTAACCGCCCCAGAGCATCCGCTGGTAAATCTCCAAGAAGGATTCGTGGGGTGCGGCGCTGACAATGCCCTTCTGGCAAATGGAACCGACCGTCAGCCGCACATCCATCACCAGCTCGGGCACGGGAACACCGGCCTTGCGCAGCACCCACTCGGTCCGGGCGGTGATGGAGCCGCAACGCGCCGCCAAGGCCTTGGGCATCCGTGTCCGTTGCAACAAATCCGCGTAGCCGATCGCCGCACAAATGGCGTCGGTGTCCGGATTCTTGTGTCCAATCACGTAGGTTACACTGGGGTCATGCGTCATCGCCCCGTTCCCTCGTTCGCCAGTCCGACGATGTCAAAACGGAAAGTGAGGCCGTCTTTCGGCCCCGGTTTTCTGCGGCATTTCTGCAGAAGTTGGTTGCTCCCCGGCCCAACACGCTTTTTTGGTGAACGCATGCCTTCGTCCCCGGTCAACGACGCCTTGGTGGCCCTCGTGCGGCACCTGGAAGAGCGTCGCGCTCACGGTGAGGAATTTGTCTGGCTCAGTCCCAAGGCCCGAAAGGAATTGCGGGAACTGCCCAAAGCCTTGGTGGCAGCGCCACCCCGAACCGCGCCGACTCCGCCCCCGCAACCAGACCCGACACCGCCGGTGGCCCAAGCCCGGGTCGAGCCGGACCCGATCCTGTCCGCCGCGGTCGCCACTCCCAAATTCGTCCCCCAGGGGGCAACCAAGTCGGAGAAGTTGGCTTGGTTGGCGCAAAGGGCCAAAGATTGTCCCGAGGTGCGGGCTCTCGATTCCCTCCGGGAGACCCTGATCTTTTCCACCGGCAACCCGGATGCGCGGATCCTCTTCGTGGGGGATGCTCCCGGTCCGGAGGAGGAGCGTCAGGGAGAACCGTTTGTCGGGCCGGCGGGAAACTTGCTCACCAAAATGATTGCGGCGATGGGGTTGAAACGTGAGGAGACCTACATCACCAACATCTTAAAGTTCCGCCCCGCTGTGCCGAATCAGGGGGAATCCACTCGCAAGCCTTCCCGGGAGGAAATGGCGGTCTGCCTCGGTTTTGTCCAGGCGGAGATCGAGGTGGTGAAGCCGGAGGTGATTGTCGCGCTCGGCACGTTGGCCGCCCTTGGCCTGCTCGGGTCAGAAGAGCCGGTGGCGCGGTTGCGGAACCGGTTTCATTCGTTTGAGGGAATTCCGCTAATGGTCACCTTTCATCCGTCTTATTTGTTGCGCTACACGGATCTGTCCGAGCGGCGCAAGGTTTGGGAAGACCTGTTGTTGGTGATGGAACAGCTGCAACTTCCGATTTCGCCGAAGCAACGCGCCTATTTCACCGGATGAGCTCCGAGAACACACCGACAGCCGTTCCGCCCTCGAAACCGACGCGAGGATGCGCGGGGGCCTGCTTTCAAGCGTTGGTCATCCTGTTCGTGCTGGTTGGTGCCGTGGGCTTGGCCGCATGGTTCGGGCCGCCGATCTTGAGCGAGTTTATGCAGTTTCATTTCCGGAAACTTTCGGACCAGGTGCTGAAGCAATCCATTACCGAGACCTTTCGCGCGCACCTCGTGGAGATCGCCAGCACCAACGGAAACACCCTGGAGTTGGCCACGAAGGTGAGCGATGAGGCGTTCGACCGCAGCACGGAACTCTACGTGGCCGGGTTCAAGGTGCCGTTTTTCGATACCAAGGTCACGTTGAAAACCCGGGCCACCTACCGCTATCACATTAAGCTCGATGGCGTGTGGAGGTTGCGCAAGGAGGGCCTGCCAGGCCGACAAACCCTCGTTGTCCTCGCCCCCAAAATCGAGCCCACGTTGCCGGTGGCCTTCGACAGCGGGGCCATGGAGGCCGTGTTGAAAGGGTATTGGGTCAGCATGTATCACCAGGAACTCAGCCACCAGGAACTGCGCAAAGGCCTGACCGCCAAGCTCGGAGAACGGGCCGGGAGCCGGGAGAGCATCGATTCCGTGAGGGAGGCGTGTCGCCAATCGGTGGCGATGTTTGTCAAAAATTGGTTGCTTGCTGAGGATCAGTGGCGCGCTGAGGGAATCCAAGACATCAGAGTCTTTTTTCCTGACGAGCAACAGAAGGACGGCCTCGGATTCCCACCCACCTTGGAGATCGGAGGCAAGCAGGGGCCCGGGTAAGAGATCGTCAAGGGCACGGCAAACAACCACGACAACGCTCTCGTCGCCGCCCAGGTTCGGGCGCAAAAGGCGCAGGCCGATGCCAAGCAAGAGATTTTAGCCTTCTGATGATCCGTCTGCTCCACCAATTGGTTTTGCGCTATCTGGCCCGGCACCGGGTGATCGCGGTACTCGACGTGGTCAGCGTGGCCATCGGCGTGGCGGTCTATGTGGCCATCCAGTCCGCCAACGTCAGCGCCACCCGTTCGTTCCGCAGCGGTCTGGATCTGACGACCGGGCGCAGTCATCTGGAAGTGCGCGGACAGGGTGTGCCGGTCCCGGAACAGCTCTTTCCCGAGATTCGTCAGTTTCCGGGGATCGAGGCCGCGACTCCCGTGGTGGAGGGTTACCTGACCTTGCCAGAGCTGCCAGGAAGTTACCTTCACGTGGTCGGTGTCGATCTCTTTTCCAGTGTGCCGTTCGCTTCTCTGGGCGGTCAGGTGACCGACGTGCCGGGCTTTGACCTGGAAACCTGGCTGGGCCGACCCGGGCGGATCTTGTTGCATGAGCGATTCGCCGCGGATCACGGGATCAAGGCGGGAGATTCGTTGACGGTGGAAAAGGACAGCCGACGCGACACCCTGACCGTCGCGGGAATCCTTCCGGTGCGCAGCCTCGGTCAAGATGCCGCGCCATCGTTGGCGGTGATGGACGTGGGTTGGGCGCAGGAGTTTTTGGGGACCGGCGGCCTGACCTCCATCCAGATTCGGCTGGCGGACCCGGCGGGCGCGGCGGACTTGGCGGCCAAACTCGGCTCCCGGTTGGGAGATCAATGGGTGGTCGAAGCGCCGCGGACCCGCAGTCTCCAGGTGCAGCGCATGCTCGATGGCTTCCAGCTCAACCTCACCGCGTTGAGCATGGTGTCGGCGCTCGTCGGCGTTTTTCTGATCTACAACACGGTCTCGGCCTCCGTGGTGCGGAGGCGACGCGAGATCGGCATCCTGCGTGCCAATGGAGCGAGCCGTGGGCAAGTGTTCCTCCTCTTTCTCAGTGAGGGTCTGCTCCTCGGGGTGCCGGGGGTCCTGTTGGGTCTCCCGGCCGGAGTGTTGCTGGCCCAAGCCTTGGCGGGCTCGGTTTCCGAGACGATCTCGTCCCATTACGTCCTCATCGATGTGGCCCGCGCGGCGGTGCCTCCCGGGCATCTGCTCGTGGCCACGTTGTATGGGTTGGGATCCAGCTTGGCGGGCGCTTGGTTGCCGGCGCGGGAGGCGGCGTTTCTGACGCCTCTGGCAGCCTTGCGGCCGCACCGTCACGCCCAAACCAGCCAGGGCCCCGTCCGAACCTGGGCGTTGTTGGGCCTGGGTCTCTTGGGCTTGAGCGCCGGTTCTTCCTGGCTGGCCCTGACCACCGGTCCGGCTTGGTGGAGTTTCGCCGCCTGTTTCTTTCTGGTGGCCGGATTTGCCCTGGCCACCCCCTTTCTGAGCCGGTGGATCGCGGCCTGGTTGCAGAAGTTGCTGCGCCTGCTGCCCGGCAGCGTCCTGGCCCGGATTGCGGTGGAAAACTTTGAGCGGTCCTGGAACCGGTCGGCGGTCACGGTGGCCGCGTTGATGACGGCCTTGGCGATGACCATCGGCGTTTCCGTGATGGTCTCCTCGTTCCGGGAAACCGTGGCGGCCTGGGTGGCGCAGTCGATGAAGGCGGACCTCTACGTCACTCCGGCTTCAAACGAGGTGACCGGGTTTCAGGATTTCTTGCCCGGCGGGTTTGTCGATGCGCTCTCCGCTCATTCGGCCGTTCAGTCGGTGGAGACGTATCGGCAGGTGCCCCTCAGCCTTCCCGGCAAACCGCCCTTCCTGCTTGCAGCCGTGGGCAATCCCGGCTCCGGAGAGCTCCGGTTCCTGGGCGGGCGGAGGGAGGAAAAGCTGAGAGCCTGGAGAGAGCCGGGCGCGGCCTTGGCCACGGAGCCGTTGTCGCGTCGGCTCGGTTTGTCGGAGGGGGACAAGCTCGTCATCCCAACGCCATCCGGGGAGATGGGAGTGACGGTGGTGGGCATCTACTACGATTACAGCGACGACCGCGGGAAGCTGGTGATCCCTGCCGAGTCCTTTCAGCAATGGTGGCGCGGCGATCGCCGGTTCCATTCCCTGGCGGTGACACTCCATCCCGGTGCGGATGCGGCGGCTCTCCGGAAGGCGACCGGTGGGGAGCACCGACTCGCCTGGCTGAGCAACTCGGACCTGCGCAAGCGGGTGTTTGATGTGTTCGATCAGACCTTTGCGGTAACCTACATCTTGCGCACCATTGCGGTGGTGGTGGCCATCCTCGGGGTCAGTCTGGCGTTGACGATTCTGGTGATGGAGCGGACGCGCGAGACGGGAATTTTGCGGGCGACGGGGGCGAGCCGGATGCAGGTGCAGCGGCTCTACTGGTTTGAAGCCGGGGTCATCGGACTTGCGGGCAGCCTCATCGGCATCTGTTGCGGGCTGGGAATGTCGTGGATCTTGATTCGCGTGGTGAACATGGCCTTTTTCGGCTGGACCATCGAATTGCGAATTCCCTGGGGTGAGATCCTGGGCACTCCGCTCTGGGTAGTCCCGGTAGCGGTTTTGGCATCGATGTATCCAGCCTTGCGGGCGTCCAACCTGCCGGTGAGCGCCGCCGTCAGGGCGGAATTGTAGGGCGTTGGGTTGCGACGATCAGCCGGGAAGCGGCATCTCGAAGGATGTCGGCCGGGAACCTTCCTTGCGGCCTCCTTTGGATCCGGCCGGGGCCAGGAGATCGGCCTTGGTCTGGAGATTTTTGGCCAGGCTCATGGCCTGTTCGGCCTCGGTGCGCAGCCGTTGCAGACCAGCCTCTGCGCGGGCCAACGTCTCCCGGGCTTGATCGGCCTGGAGTTTGGCCTTTTCGGCAAGTTGGCAGGCGTATTTCCAGAGCTGGAATTCCGCAGCGGATTCGGGATTGGCCGGAGCCGGGCTCGTCAGAGGAGCGGGCGAAGCGGTCGTGGGGAGCGGGTTCTTGCGGGGCCGACCGCGGCGGGCCGGTATCGGGGTCACCGGTGCGGTGGTGGGTTCGGCATTCATCGCGAAGGCCGACCAACGCGGGTCGGAAGCGGGCAAAGCCTTCTCCAGTTCGGCGAGGATGGCCTGCAGGGCAGCCCGCAACCGTTCGCCGGCCAGGGAACGGCTGCTCACGCCGATGCTCCAGGCACGACTGTGCTCGTTGGAGTTGTGGAACGCCTCCTGCAATTCCGCGCCGCGTTTCGAAAGCTGGGCCGCCGTCACTTCGCTGTTCGCGACTTCGCAATCTGGATGAGCCTTGAAAAAGGCGGCCAGTTTGGCCAACAAATCGATGCGCTCGGGAGCGGTGCCGGGAGTTTGGGTGGAATGGGCGAATCCAGCCTCGGCCCAGGCCTGGGACCATTCTTCGCCGAATCGGGCCCGGAGAACTTCCTTGGAACGGGTGATCGCCGTGCCCGCCAAGTAATTGGCCTTGGCGAGAGCCGGTCCGATCGTGTGCATGAAATGCGGGGACGGTTTGTCGAATTGGGGGTCGGCGGCGGCGAGGTCGCGCAGAGAGGATTCGACGCTGGAACGGAGGGAGTTAGGCAGGCCAAGCGCCTTTGCGTGAAGGTTCAAACCTGCAACGACGTGCTGGCCTGCCCTCTCAAGAAGATCAAGTTGTTTCGGTAGTTTCACGGTTTTCTTTCTTAGTTCTGAAGTTCAATGAGACGATTCGGCAAGCCCGTTGTTTCAAAGATTTACATAGCAAAATTGTGCGAAAAGTAAATAAAAAAGCACGGAAACCTGTCTATTTTTATATGCTTAGAATGGCTTTATTTTGGTTAGCTGTTACCGAGTTCGGAAAAGCATTCGTCAGCCAACGAACGCAATAGCGCAAGGTTTTGTCGGTCTTCGTGGCTGTCTTTTGATTTGGGTGTTTCCAGGCAGCCCGGGGTGGCTTCAAACCTGGGATCATTGACAATGTGTCGGAAAGTTTCCTTGCCCATCCGGCCCTGACCGATGTGTTCATGCCGATCGATCCTTGAGCCCAGGTCGGTCTTGGAATCGTTGAGGTGAAACGCCAGGATCTGGTCCAGCCCGAGCATTGATTCCACCTCCTGGATCGCCGATTCCCAACCTTGCTGGCTTCGCAGATCGTAGCCGGCGGCGAAAAAGTGGGCCGTATCCAGGCAGACTCCGAGTCGCTCCGGCCTTTGCACGCGTTCACAAATCGCGGCGAGGTGAGCGATTTGGTAGCCGAGGCAGGTCCCCTGACCGGCGGTGTTTTCCAGGGCGATGCGAACCCCGGAGTCTGGCGTGGCGGCAAAGACTTCGTCGAGGCCGGCGACGATGTTTGCCAGGGCCGCTTCCTCGCCCTGACCGAGGTGTGCGCCCGGGTGCATCACCAGGAAGGGTAGATCCAGGGCATCGGCTCGACCGATTTCCTGGACCAGGGACTGGATCGATTTTTGGCGATTCGGTGAAGGCGCGGCACCGAGGTTGATCAGATATCCTGTGTGGCCAAAGACACAAGCCATGGGATGTCTGGCCAGTTCCTCATGATAGAGTCTGCGCTCCTCCTCAGAGCAGGGTTTCGAGAACCACTGCATGTTGTTTTTCACGAAGATCTGGATGATCTCGCACCCGGTCTCGGCCCCGCGCTCCACGGCTTTCCAGATGCCGCCAGACGTCGACATATGGGCGCCAAACTTCATGGAGCCAGACGGTGAGCCGGTTCAGCGGTCCCCCGACTGCCGGGGCGCGCCGCCCGGGGCACCGCCGCCGGTGGAGGAACCCGCAGGTGGGTTGAACTTGCGGTTGGCCGTCGCGGTGCGTGGGGCGGTGTCTTCGGACGACACAATATCGCCCGCTTCAAGCAGCTTCACCAGGGGCGGGTGCTCCATGGCTTTGGCGGTGACTTGGCCGGTCTTGCCGGGTCCGAGGAACAGCTTCTTGCCTCCTGGAAGGGGCACACTGAGGGGTTTGGGGGTCTTGTTGGTGATGTTCATTTTGATTGGTGCCTTCCGGAGCAGACTAACACGGCTCTTCCGGGAGTCCAGCGGGCGGCTCGGCGACTTGTTCCGCCACCGTATCGCGACCCCGATAAAACCGTGAGGCAATCACGAAAAGAATCGCCGTGGCCGCCATGAGCCAAGTGAAGAACCAGAAGTAGGCCGACCCTTCCAGCTTGGTTTGCCCGCCCGCATACCAGGCGCGGTCGAACAGGCCGTTGTCCCCGGGTTGGCGCGGTGCCGGGCCGAGCCCGAGTTCCGTTTTGCGCCGGTCCAGCCACGTCGGTTTGGTGGCCGTGACGCGGCTCTCGGTCCGCCGGGTGAGGATCACTCCCAAGTCCCATTGGCTGTTCGGCTGGCCGTCGGGGCCATCGCTGGAAACGCGCGCGGTTTCAGAGTTCAGGAGCGCGTAGCGCAGCGGCCGGTTCCAGGGATCTTTCAAATTTGCCAGCGCCTCGGTGCCTTGGGGCGTCGTTGGCAGCGTTTGGTGGGTGGGAGAAGCGGCGGCGGCGGATTCGATGCGTGTCACCGCTTCCAAGAGGACCGCCGCGGCACCGGACATCACCTGTCCATCTGCGCCGAGCCGGAGGTCGTCGCTTGTGCCGGCTTGTCCATCGAAGCCGGGATGGACGTTGTCGGCCGAAAGAGGAACTGCCGGGACCTGGATCGCGTGGTTCACTCCGGCGGTGAGGAAGTTTCCGGCAGCCACGGAAAAGAGATAGAGCGACATCACCAGGGATTTCATTTTCCGGGGTGCCTGGGTGTAGGCGAACTCGAGCGCGGTGATGGAGACGAGGACCTCGCTGGCGGTGAGGAGGGCGTAGGCGAGGATTTGCCAGGCGATGCTTGGTCTTTGTCCGTTTTCGATCCAGACCTGGATGAGGCTGGAGAGGGCGAAGGCGACCACCATGAGCGCCAGACCTGAGCCGATCTTGCGCAACGGGGTGAAGCGCCAGACCCGTTCCGCGGCCGGATAAACGCCGTAGGTGAACGCCGGGATGAAGAGGAGGATGAAGAAGGAGTTGATCGATTGCACCTGGGAAGGGAGCCACTCCACGCCGAAGAGGCGCCGATCCATGTCCTGGGCCTGGAAAATCCAGGAGGAACCGGTCTGATCAAACAGCGCCCAGAAGACGGCAACGAACAGGAAGAGGACGGTGAGTTGGCCGAGGGCTCCCAGTCCTTCGCGGCTGAAGGTTTGCCGGACAAAGGAGGCTCCGCCGGGCGGAATATGGACGAAACGATGTCGTCCCATCCAGAAGACCACGGTGGCGAGGGCCATCAGGACGCCGGGGATGCCGAAGGCAAGGTGTGGTCCGTGCCATTCCAAGAGGGATGGAATGAGCATTTGGGAGCCGAGCGCGCCGAGATTGATGCTGAAATAGAAGGCGGCGAAGATTTTGGGGAGCAGGGAATGGTTGTTGGGGCCGAATTGATCGCCAACATGGGCGGAGACGCAGGGCTTGATCCCACCGGAGCCCAAAGAGATCAGGGCGAGCCCGCCAAACAACCACCAGCCTGCCGAACCGACGACTCCCATGAACGCAAGGGTGAAGTGACCCAGGCAATAGACCAGGGAAAGCCAGATGATGATCTTGTATTTTCCAAAAAAGGCATCCGCCAGGATGGCCCCCAGGAAGGGCGTGAGATAGACCGCCATGTTGAAGTAGTGATAGCGTTCATTGGCCGCCGCCTCGCTCATGGCCGGCTCCGGAGTGTCCCCCAGCAGATGCAGGTAATCCGCCATGAACACGGCCAGGATGGCTTTCATCCCGTAAAAACTGAAGCGTTCCGCCACCTCATTCCCGATGATATTCGGGATCCCGGGAGGCATGGAGGAGGTATCGGATGGGGTGGTGAGATAGGCTGGACCGGCCATGCGCCGAACTTCAGGCGGGAAGGGCGGTCGACGCAAGGCAATCCGCGCGGAACCCCGAAAAAGAACAAGGCAGCCCGGTTGATGGTTCCGTCAGAAAAAAAACCCCCAAACTGACGAAACAAAAAACAACCGGACTGCCTCTGGTGTTGAGTCGCCTCAACCGTTGCGTGGAGATACGCAAAAATTGAGCGATTGCAAGACTGGATTTTAAAAAGTTTCGCGGCCTCGGATTTCCGCGAAGATGCCTCCGCCCAACAGCACTTCGCCCTCGTAAAACACGCAGATCTGTCCGGGCGTCAGGGCCCGTTGGGGCTCGCTCCAGGTCACCAGCGCCCGGCCCGGTCCGGGTTCTTGCGGTTGGAAATCGACCGGCACCGCCCGGGAGCGGTAGCGGGGCGCCGCCTCAATCCGTGCGCTCTCCGTGACCGCACGGTTGCAAAAGCTGAGGCCGGTGATCAGGGAGGCGTCGGAGTAGAGACCGGGCGTATCCGGTTGATCGAAGCCGACCACCAGTTCCCGTGTGGAGCCGCGCTTTTCGACAACGACGAACGCCTTGTTCTCGGTGTTGGACGGGACGCCGATCCCCTTGCGCTGGCCCAGGGTGTAGAGGTGCAACCCGCGGTGAGTGCCGACCTTGCGGCCATCGGTGGTGACGATGTCCCCCGGCTGGTCCGGCACGTGGTGTCGGAGGAAGTCGGACATCTTCACTTCGCCGATGAAGCAGATTCCCTGACTATCCTTTTTGGCCGCGGTGGCCAGACCGAAGCGGGCGGCCACTTCACGCACTTCCGGTTTGGTCAGGTGACCGATCGGGAAAAGGGCGTGTCGCAACTGCTGTTGCCGGAGCAGGGCCAGGAAGTAAGTCTGATCCTTGTTGGGATCGACTCCGCGGAGGATGTCCCGGGTGCCATCCCAGTTCTCCCGGATGCGGGCGTAATGGCCGGTCGCCACAAACTCATAACCCTCGGCCAGGGCGTGATCGAGAAAGACGCCGAACTTCATTTCCCGATTGCAGAGCACATCCGGGTTTGGCGTGACGCCCTCGGTGTAGCCTCGCAACAGGGAATCGACCACCCGCTCACGGTAATCGCGCATCAGGTTGACGACCTTGAACTCGATCCCGAGCGTTTCGGCCACGGCGCGGGCATCCCGGATGTCCTCTTCCCAAGGGCAATGGCCGGCGATGTTTTCCTCGTTGATCCAGTTTTTCATGTAAGCGGCGGTGACCTCGTGCCCCTGTTGCAGGAGCAAGGCCGCCGCGACGCTGCTATCCACGCCGCCGGATAATCCCACGAGTATCTTCGCCATCGGTTCGTTCGGTGCTGGATCTCAAGCTAGTGGTCCGTCAACATCGATCTGATCGATGCTACGCGGTTCTTTTTCGGGAGACGCATTCTGCTGGACGGGCTACACTAGCATCATCCGGCAAAGAATCACGGAGGCGACGATCCCGGAGAGATCGCCTCCCAAACCCGCGAGGATGGCGTGACGGCTGCGACGCACCGAAACGGAACCAAAATAGACGGAGAGCACGTAGAACGTCGTCTCGGTGGAGCCGAACATCGTCGCGGCGGTGTATTTGATGAGGTTGGGGATCTCGGGTTGGGAGAGAATCTCCGCCATGATTCCCGCGGAACCGCTGCCGCTCAACGGGCGCATCAGGGCCAGGGGGAGGAGTTCCGCGGGGAACCCAATCAGATTGAGGAGAGGAGAAACGAGCCACTGCAGCAGGGTCAAGGCTCCCGAGTCCCGGAAAATTCCCATGGCGACGAGGATGGCCACGAGGAAGGGCATGATCCGGATGGCCACGTCCCAACCCTCCTTGGCTCCCTGGACAAATTCTTCGTAAATCTTCACGCCCCGGATCGCGGCCACCGCAGTGAAGATCACGAAGAGGCAAGGGATCACCAGGGCGGAGGCGGACACCATCACGCCGCGCCATCCCTCCGGTCTCGCCGAGGCATCGACCGCCTGGGCTTTCTCCTTGAGGCTTTGGGCCACGGCCGCGGAGGCTTCCTGTTCTCTCAGCAAATCTCCGAGTCCCGATGTTTGGAGAAAGTTCTGCCGCAAGGATGGGTGAAGCTCGAAGGTCACCACCGTGGCCAGAAGCAGCACGGTGATGATTCCCAAAACCCATCGCCAAAGGGCAATCGGCCGGCGCTCTTCCGATTCAGATTCAGCTGCAGAGTCAGGGCCACGTTCAGGTGCAGGTTCGCTTGCCGGGAGCGACGCCCCGTTGCCCAAGGCGAATCCGGGCAACCCCTGCAAGATCCTGGCCAGCAAGACCGCCACGGACGCTGCACAAACCGTAGCGAGGATGGTCGGCAGGAGAATCCCGTGAGGGTTGGGAATCCCGGCAGCGGAAATGTAGATGAGTGAGGTGGCCGGGATCAAGGTCACCGCGCTGGTGTTGAGGGCGAGAAAAGTGACCATCGAATTCGTCGCCGTGCCGGGGCGCGGATTCAGCTTGTCCAGTTCCTGCATGGCTTTCAGTCCGAGCGGCGTCGCCGCATTCCCCAGGCCGAGCATGTTCGCCGCCATGTTGAGAATCATGGCACCTGTCGCCGGATGGTTCGCCGGAATCTCCGGAAAGAGGATCCGCATGACCGGCCGGAGGGCCCAGGCGATGGCGCGCACCAGGCCCGCCTTGTCCGCGAGCCGCAGCATTCCCAGCCACAGCATCATGCCGCCCACCAGCCCCAACGCCAGGGTGATCGCCGCTTTTGCCGAAGCGAAGGCGCTCTCGGCAATGCTCTGGTCCCCCGAGATCCGGCCCAGCAGACCCGCCACGAAGACTCCCAGAAGAATCAGTCCCAACCAGATGAAGTTCAGCATGCAGATTCCTTCCTATCCGATTTCATCGCGCAGACCAGTGATTTCCGGGGAGTTCGCGAAAAGCGGCGACCAAGCCGACTTTCCGTTTGGCGGATCGCGTTTTGCGCCTATGGACTCCTTTCATCATGGCCAAAAAACCGGTAGTGCTCATCATTCGCGACGGCTGGGGCTGGAACCCCGGGGGATCCGCCACCGCGCAAAGCGACGCCAACGCCACGCTGTTGGCAAACACGCCGTTCCACGAGAAATTGTTCGCGACGTATCCGCATTGCCACCTGCGCACGAGCGGGGAGGATGTCGGTTTGCCGAACGGCCAGATGGGGAACTCCGAGGTCGGCCATCTCAATCTCGGCGCCGGACGAATTGTTTACCAGGACCTGACCCGGATCGGCAAGGCGATTCGCGACGGCGAGATCGGGACCAACCCGGTGCTCCAGGAGGCCTTTGCCAAGGCCTGCGGTCGACGTCTTCATTTCATCGGGCTGGTTTCCGATGGCGGAGTGCACAGTCACCAGGAACATCTCGTGGCGCTTGCGGACGCCGCCAAGGCTGCCGGAGTGTCGGACATCTGGGTGCATGCCATCACGGATGGCCGCGACACCTCGCCGACCGGCGGGAAGGGATACCTCGCTTTCTGTGAGGAGAACCTCGCCGCCTCGGGCGCCAAGATCGCCACGCTCGTGGGCCGTTATTATGCGATGGACCGCGACAAGCGTTGGGAACGGACCAAGCTCGGTTGGGATGCCATCGTTCACGGGATCGGCCAGATCGAGACCGGGCTGCCCAGCGAGGTTTTGGTGCGCAGTTACGCGGAGAATGTCACCGATGAGTTCGTGCAACCGCACATCTTCCTCGGAGCCAACGAGCAGCGGGTCCGCGATGGCGACGTGGTGGTCTTTTTCAATTTTCGGGCCGATCGCGCCCGGCAACTCTCGCAGGCGTTTTTGCGTCAGGACTTTGACGGGTTTGACCGGGGCCCCGTTCCCCGAGTGCATTACGTCACCCTCACCGAATACGACGAAACCTACGGGTGCCCCGTCGCGTTTCCCCCGCAACAACTCAATGACGTGCTGGGCGAGGTCGTGGCGCGCGCCGGGCTCACCCAATTGCGGCTCGCGGAAACCGAGAAATACCCGCACGTCTCCTACTTCTTCAACGGCGGCCTCGAAGAACCCTACCCGGGCGAGGTCCGGCAGATGATTCCTTCTCCCAAAGTGGCCACCTACGACCTCCAACCCGAAATGAGCGCTCCCGGTGTCACCCAATTGCTCCTCGACCGCCTCGCCGAATTCGACATGGTGATCGTCAACTACGCCAACCCAGACATGGTCGGTCATACCGGCGTTCCCGAGGCCGCGGTGCGCGCCGTCGAAACGGTGGACGAGTGCGTGCGGCGCGTCGTGGAGAAAACTCTGGAACTCGACGGACAACTCCTCATCACTGCGGATCACGGAAATTGTGAGTTCATGCGCAACGCCGACGGTTCCCCACACACCGCCCACACCACGTTTCCCGTGGATCTGTTCTACGTCTCCAATCAGCCGACGCGGTATCGCTTGGCGGATGGCATGTTGTGCGACATCGCGCCGACCATTCTCGACATCCTCGGGTTGCCGAAACCATCGGCCATGACCGGCCAGAGCCTCCGGGCCGAGCCCCAGTGAGGAAGGCCCGCGGGGAGGCGGGGCCGCCCGATACCTAGAGCCAGTCGGAACTCTCCACTTTGGCTCGCAAAGGCTCTACCGATGGTGGGACTCGAACCCACACTCCCGAGGGAATACGATTTTGAATCGCACGCGTCTACCGTTCCGCCACATCGGCGCACTGGAAATCCAGCGGGACGGCAGAGTAAACGGCTGCGGAATTTGCGCAAGTTGTTTTGGACGCCGGATCTTCATCACCGCGGCCGTTTCTTCCTGTTTCAATCCGCAAATTTGATTTGAAACAGCAAACCAGAGGAGGCACCCTCTCCTCATCCATGACTGATCTCTCTTCCTCCACCGTCGTCGTCACCGGCGGCTCGCGCGGTTACGGAACCGGCATCGCCTCCGCATTCGCCAGGGCCGGGGCCAAGGTTTGGATCACCGGGCGGAACGAAGCCAAGCTCCGCGAAGTCGCCGCCGGGCTCGGCGTGCATCCGTTCGTCGCCGACGTCTCGGACGGCGCGGCTTGGGACCGCTTGTTCGGTGAGGTGCTCGGGGCCACCGGCCGTCTCGACGTGCTGGTGAACAACGCGGGGGAGGGGGTCAAGATCGCGGAGGCTTCTGAGCAGGACGACGCTTCGGTGGAGCGATCCCTGGCGAGCAATCTAACCGGAGCGATTCTGGGTTGCACCCGCGCCGCGAGGATCATGAGCGGACAAGGATCCGGGTTGATCGTGAACATTGGCAGCGCCTGTTCCACTCATGCGTGGGCCGGCTGGGGCGTCTATTCTGCGGCGAAAGCAGGACTCCTCATGTTCTCACGCTGTCTTCTCGCGGAGCTGCGTCCACACGGTGTCCGGGTCACCTCGATTCTTCCGTCCTGGGGGCAGACGGATTTCACCGAAGGAGCGCACCTTCCCCCGCGTGATCCCCAAGTGCTCGCCAAATGCATTTCTCCCGGGGAGCTCGGCGACCTCGTTGTCCAGTTGGCTCGTCTCCCCGCTCACCTCGTCGCCGAGGAAGTGAAGCTCTGGCCCATGGTGCAGCCGATCAGCCAACTTTGAGCGTGGCCAAAACACGGAGATCAGCAGGCGAGATCGAAGAACAGAAGGAAGATCGGCTCACCCGACTTCAGCGTCCCTTGGGGCCGGGAGGGTTCACTGCAATCCGCTGCGCACCAGCAGGGCTTCTGGGTCCGGGTCGCGGCCCATGAAATCGCGGAACAGTTCCGCCGGTTCGCGGGAATTGCCTTGGCTGAGAATCTTGTCGCGGAATTCACGGCCCGTTTTGGGGTTGAGGACACCTTCCTTCTGGAAACGGGTGAAGGCGTCGGCATCGAGGACTTCGGCCCACTTGTAAGAGTAATAGCCGCACGCATAACCGGTCGAATCAGAGAACAGATGGGTGAAGCGGCGCGCCATGGTGGGGGCCTTGGTGGCCAGGGGCATGAGATAACCGTCCAGGATTTTTTCGGCCACGGCGTCCAAATTGCGGTCCTCGCCCATGTATCGGTGCAGTTCGAAGTCGAGTTTTCCGAAGGCGAGTTGGCGCATCATGAAGGAGGCGGACCGGAAATTGCGGGCCGCGATCATTTTCTGGAACAATTCCTCGGGGATTGGGGCACCGGACTCGTGATGACGGGCGAAGAAATCGAGACATTGCCGATCCCAACAGAAGTTTTCCATGATTTGTGAGGGGAGTTCCACGAAGTCCCAGGGGACGTGAATCCCGTTGAGTGACTTCACCGGCACCTCCCCGAAGAGGTGGTGAATGAGGTGGCCGAACTCGTGGAAGATCGTCTCCACCTCACTGTGTCGGAGCAGGGCGGGTCGGCCCTCCACGGCGGGACTGAGGTTTCCGCAAATCAGGCCGAGGTGCGGGGTGCGCGACTTGCCCGGGGAGGGTGGAGAGCCAGTCTTGAGATAATTCATCCAGGCGCCCTGGCGCTTGTCCTCGCGCGGATGCCAATCTGCATAGAACGACCCCAGGTGCTCTCCGGAGCTGTCATGCAAATCATAATATTTTACGTCCGGATGCCAGACTTCTCCGGAGCGTTCCGTGATTTTGACCGCGAAGATCCGTTGCGCGATCTCGAACATTCCGGCGAGGACGCGATCGATCGGGAAATAGGGACGGAGTTGTTCATCGTCGAAGGCGTATTGTTCCTGGCGCATCCGTTCGGCCCAGAACGCGGCGTCCCAGGGTTGCATCGGTTCCGGGGCGAGGCCGAGCTTGGCGGCGCGGTAGTGCATGAGGTCGGAACATTCGCGGTCGAACTTGTCTTGGATGCGCCGGTGGAGATCCTCGACGAAATGGAGCGCGGTGGTCTCGTTGCGGGCCATGCGGCGTTCGAGGACGTAATCGGCGAACCCGGCTTTGCCGAGGAGTTGCGCCATCTGGCGGCGGAAAGCGAGGATCTCCCAAATGAGGGCGGTGTTGTCCCAGGCGTCTTTGAAGCCGATGGTGGTGCTGGCTTCCCAGACGGTGCGGCGTGTCTGTGCGACGGTGACGTGTTCGAGAACCGGGATGAGGGAGGGGGCGTGCAAGGTGAGGCGCCAGGCATTTTCATGACCCTTGGACTTGGCGCTGGCGCGAGCGGTTTCGAGATTGCTGGGTGGGAGGCCGTCGAGGAGGGCGGGGTCGGTGATCACCCATTCCCAGGCGTTCGTGGAATCGAGCACGTTTTCGCCATATTTTTCGGTGACCTCGGCCAGGCGGGCCTTGACCTGGATGAGTTGGGCTTTTTGCTCGGCGGGAAGGTCAATCCCGCTCTGGCGGAAGTCGGCGAGGGTTTCGTCGAGCAACCGTTTCCGCACGCCGGTGAGGGCCGCAGCCTCCGGGGTTTGCGAGAAGGTCTTGATGGATTGCCAGACCGGTTCGTTGAGGTAAATGCCGGAGGTGAATTCCGTGACCTCTGGCAGGACGGCGTTGTAGGCTTCCCGGAGCGGAGCGGACTCGCGGACCGATTTCAGGTGGGAGACCAGGCCCCAGGCGGAGTTCAGGGTTTCCGTGGAGGACTCGAAGGCGAGCAAGGTATTCTCCATGGTCACCGCGGCGGGCGAAACCGCGGCGATCGCCTCGAGATTGGCCTTGGCTTCCGCGATGGCGGTCCGGACGTCGGCGACGACGTGTTCCGGGGTCAGGGTGGACCAGGGGATTTCAAAGGCGGTCGTGAGGAAGGGTTGGTTCATGGTCGATCGGAAATCGGCAGGGCTGGCACCGAACCACGGATTTGAACGGTTGCAACGGATCGTCGCATCGACCGGGGACGGAAAAACGCCGGGGGCGAAACTTTGACGTTGTCCCGGCGGGATGAATCACGCAGGGTGGCGTCCCGGTATGCACGAGCAGAAAAACCCGTCCCAAGCGTGGTGGAAGGAATTGACGCCTTACCACTGGTTCGTATTCGCGATGGCCTCGGCCGCCTGGTTGTTCGACTGTTTGGACCAGCAGATTTTCCTCCTGTTCCGGCAGTCAGCCCTGGAGCAGCTGATGCCGGACGGGACGGATGCGACGGTGATCAAGAAGTTTGGGGGATACGCCACCTCCATTTTCGTGATGGGATGGGCGACCGGCGGGTTGATTTTCGGTTCGTTGGGGGATCGCTTTGGACGGGCGCGGATGTTGACGGTGACGGTGCTGCTCTATTCGTTGTTCACGGGGTTGTCGGCACTCTCGGTGGGCTGGCTGGATTTTGCGCTTTACCGTTTCATCACCGGGCTCGGGGTGGGCGGAGTGTTTGGGTTGGCGGTGGCCCTGGTCGCGGACACCCTTCCGGACCGGGCTCGACCCGGGGCGTTGGGTTTGCTGCAGGCGCTCTCTGCGGTGGGGAACATCACGGCGGGTCTGATCAGCATGTGGATGGGGGGCCTGATCAAGGCCGGCAGCGTGAGCCCGGAGCATTCTTGGAAGATCGCTTTCTTGATCGGCTCGGTGCCCGCCTTTCTCTGCGTGTTCATCCAGATGCGCCTGAAGGAGCCTGAAAAGTGGGTCAAGGCGCGTGCGGCCAGCGCGAGTTCGGGCAGCGCCACCAAGCTCGGTTCCTACGTCAGTCTGCTCGGGATGGAGCGATGGCGCCGACCGGCGCTGCTCGGCATGATGCTCTGCATTTCCGGCGTGATCGGGCTCTGGGGGATCGGCTTCTTCGCCCCGGAACTCGTGGGCGATGTGATCACCGGCTCGTTGAAAGCCAAGGGTCTGGCGGACCAGCAGGTCCAGGCCGCCGCGACCCAGTGGAAGGGAATCAACAGCATCGTCCAGAATCTCGGGGCCTTTTTCGGCATGATGGCCTTCACGGCGCTCGCGGAAAAGGTTGGCCGCAAACCGGCCTTCGCCGTCGGATTCATCGGCGCACTCATCACCACCTACGGCTACTTCCTGTTTTTCAACGGAGTCGGGGACATCTGGATGAGCGCCGTGATGGGTTTCTTCCAGCTGGCGCTTTTCGCAGGGTTCGCGATCTACCTTCCCGAACTTTTCCCCACCCAACTCCGCAGCACGGGCACCAGCTTCTGTTACAACGTCGGCCGATTCATCGCCGCCAGCGGGCCCTTCACCCTTGGATTGTTGCAACAACAACTCGCCAAGGGAGCCACCAATGCCGCCGAGAAGCTCTTGGCTTTCCGGTCCGCCTGCCAATGGATGAGCTTGGTGTTTCTCCTCGGACTGGTGGCCCTCTTCTTCCTTCCGGAAACCAAGGGTCGGCCTTTGCCGGAGGATGCCTGACGGAACCGACCCTCAAGATTTCCGGGCCCAGCGCAATTTGGCGCACGATGCCCTGGGATTGTCCCGGATTTCTTGGGCCGATGGCCGCAGCGGTTCTTTGGCGAACTCGGCGTAGGTGCCGTCTTTCAGACCGGCGGCAAAGGTGTGTTTGGCCCGACGGTCCTCGCCGGAGTGGAACGTCAGGACCGCGACCCGCCCGTTCGGGTTCAGGCAGATCGGGAGATCGCGCAGGATCGACTCAAGCGCGCCGAACTCGTCGTTGATTTGGATGCGAAGGGCTTGGAACACCCGGGGAATGGACGCCGCGGCGTCGGTCTCGGTGAGGACGGAACGGATCGCGTCGGCCAGTGCTTCGCAGGTCTCGAGGCGCTGTCCGGCCAAGGCGCGGGCCAAGCGTTCCGCGTGCGGTTCGTCGGCGTTGCGGAAGAGGACGGCCTCGAGCTTCTCCGGCGTGCTCTTCGTGAGCCAGGCGGCTGCGGTCTCCCCGCGATTCGGGTTCATCCGCATGTCGAGCGGGCCTTGGTGCTTGTAGGAAAAGCCGCGCTCCGGGTTGTCGATTTGCATCGAGGAGACGCCGAGGTCCAGGAGAATTCCGTCCAGTCCCGTCCAACCGAGTTCAGCGAGAATCCGGGGCAATCCGGCAAAGTTGGAGCGCCGCACGATGAGGGTGTCCTCCGGAAAGCCCTGGGCGCGCAGGCGGGCTTCCGCGACCGGGATCTGCAGCGGATCCTGGTCGAGACCGAGCAAGGAGCCGCCGGGCAAGAGCCGGGGCAGCAGGGCGGAGGCGTGGCCACCGTGTCCCAGGGTGCCGTCCGCCATTCGCTCGCCGGGTTGGGGATCGAGCGCACGGAGGACCTCTTCCAGCATCACCGGACGGTGCATGCCTGCCGGCGTTTTTCCGGAGGCGATGACCTTGGCGATGGTTTCGGGGTCTCCCGCGTGTTCCTTGTATTTTTCGGCGAAGGCGCGCGGGTTGCGGCCAAGGTAGCGTTTGCGGCGCGGCGGTTTAGGAGGGGGATTGGGATTCGAGTTCGTTGTATTTGAGGTTGGATCCGTAGGACTTGTCGGCCGGGTAGCGAACCTCGTTCCGGTCGAGCTTGGCGTTCATGATGGTGCCGAGATCCAGTTCGAGGTTGTCGGCCAATTCGAAGAGGAGGATCGCGACATCGGCGATTTCGTCCGCGATCTCCATTTTTTTTGCCTCGGCTCGGTCCCAGCTCTCCTCGGAAGATTTCCAGACAAAGGGTTGGAGCAGTTCCCCGGCCTCGGCGGTGATGGCCACGGCGAGATCTTTGGGGCTGTGGAACTGCTGCCAGTTCCGGGCGTCGCGAAAACGCCGGATGCGTTCGGTCAAGGCGGCGATGTCGTTCATCCTTGGGAAGATCGTAGATTGGGAGGGCGGCGGAGTCAATTTGCCTCCCGGAAGGTTTGGCCCGGGACGGCAAGCTGGTTGCATCGGTCTGGGCTCGGCGAGCGTTTCTGGAGTGGCATGGAAGGGAGATCTGGCAATCAACGCGTGGCGGTCATCGGGGCCGGTTTGGCCGGGATTGCGGCGGCCCGGGAACTCGTGAAAAGGGGCATGACCGTGACCGTGTTTGAAAAATCCCGCGGGATGGGGGGTCGCTGCGCCTCGAAGCGGTGGGAGGGGCACGTCATCGATCACGGGGCGCAATATTTCACGATCCGGGACGAGCGGTTTCGCGCGGCGGTTTTGGGAGCATCGGGAGACCGGGTGCAGGAGTTGGCCGCGCCGGTGCGGTCCCGGACGGGTGGCCCCGCGTCCCTCGTCTCTGAGCCGACCCGCTGGTTTCACCGGGAAGGGAACAGCCGCTTGGTGCGCGATCTGGCCGGGGATCTCGACGTTCGGTTGGAGACGGCCGTTGCGGAAGCCAGGACGCTGTTGCGGGCGGGGGGAGGAGAGTTCGACCACGTGCTCAGCACCGCGCCCTGGCCGCAGACGGCGCGGCTTTTCGGCATCGAACCGGCGGATCTAGATTTGGTGCCGTGCCTTGCCGTGGCGTTGGCTTACCGCGGGGAATGGCTTGGCGGCACGTCGGCCGCTTATGCGTTTCGCGAGGCCGACGGACCGTTGGCTTGGACCGCCTGTGAGAATCATAAGCCGGGCCGAATCGCTCCCGGCTTCACGGTGTTGCTGGCTCATCTTTCGGAACCGTTTAGCCGGGCGCACCTGGAAGAGCCGGCCGAGGATTACCCGGCCCTGGTGCGGCCGATGGTGGAAGAGGCTTGGCAACTCCCGGACGGGGCATTTGTCGCGGGGTTCGGACACCGGTGGCGCTATGCCAGGGTCGAACAGCCTCTCCGGTTGCCCGATCTTCCTCCGGGATTGCACTTTGCGGGCGACGCGATACGGGCCTCCCGGGTGGAAGATGCTTGGCTGGCCGGGCACGAGTTTGCCTCGAACTTCTCCTGAGGGGACTGATGCGCGGTGTCAAAAAAGAAAACCTCCCTTCCAAGACCTGCCGGGTTTGTGGTCGCGATTTCGTGTGGCGCAAAAAATGGGAGCGGGACTGGGAGCAGGTCCAGGTTTGCAGCGACGCCTGTCGCCGGGGAAGTCCGCGGGGCGCCAAGGCTCCGGGTTCGGGGGAGATCGAAGCGGTGCTCCTGCGGTTGGCGGCGGAGCGGGGAGGTTCCAAGACGTTTTGTCCCTCCGAAGCGGCGCGGGCTCTGGTCTCCAGCTCTTCCGGCGAGGCCTGGAGGACGCTGATGCCGCGGGTTCGTGAGGTCGGGGCGGGCCTGGTCCGTCGTGGGGCGTTGCGTTGCACCCAGGGTGGGAACCCGGTGGATCCGGAACAGGCGGTGGGACCGATCCGTTATCAGCTTCCCGATGCCTGACACCGTTCCAGAAATCGTCTGGTTCAAGCGTGATCTTCGGGTCGCGGATCACTGGCCGTTGCTGGAGGCGGCGCGCCGTGGTCCGGTCGTGGGGCTGTATGTTTACGAACCGGAGATTCTTGAAGCGCCAGAGTTTGAGGCTTCCCACCTGGTTTTCATCAACGAATCCTTGCGCGAAGTGCGGGAGGCCCTGCGGCAACGGGGAGGAGAACTGCTGATCCGCCGTGGGGAGATGGTTTCGGCGCTGGCGGAACTGCGGTCCATCTTTGCTTTCGTGAGGTTATGGAGTCACGAGGAGACTGGGAACATGGTCACGTTCCGGCGGGATCAGCGCGTGGCTCGTTGGTGCCGGGCCACCGGGATCGAGTGGCAGGAATTCCGTCAGGATGGCGTGATCCGTCGGTTGCGTTCCCGGGACGGCTGGGCCGCGGCTTGGGAGCAGACCATGCGGTTGCCGTGTGGGCAGGTGCCCGAATGCTTCGGCTTCGGAAGGGGCCTCGCCGGGAGGATGGAACCCGGTGATTTCCTTTCGCCGGAAGAGGCGGGCCTGGGAGCGAGCAGCAAGCCGGAGGCGCAGCGCGGTGGAGAAACGGCGGCCGGGGCCACATTGCAGAGTTTTTTGTCGGGGCGGGCAGTCAATTACCGCAAGGAGATGTCCAGCCCGTTGACCGGTTGGACGGCCTGCTCGCGGCTCAGTCCGTATCTGGCGTGGGGATGTCTCTCCCTTCGCACCGTCGCCCAAGCCACCCGGCAGCGTCGGGAAAATCTGGAAGAAGAGCGGGCGCACGGTTTATCGGTCGACCGCCGCTGGTTTGGTTCCTTGACCAGCTTCGAGGCGCGGTTGCGTTGGCACTGTCACTTCATGCAGAAGTTGGAAACGGAGCCCGGGATCGAGTTCCAGAACTTCTCATCGGTTTACGACGGGTTGCGCGAGGAGTTCACCGAATCCGCCGAGGGTCGGCGCCGGTTGGAGGCATGGATGGAGGGGCGCACCGGGTATCCGATGATCGATGCCTGCATGCGGAGCGTGCGGGCGACTGGTTGGCTGAACTTTCGCATGCGGGCCATGTTGGTGAGCTTTGCCAGTTACCATCTCTGGTTGCATTGGCGGCCGACCGCTGTCTGGCTGGCGCGGCATTTCCTGGATTTCGAACCCGGGATCCACTTCAGCCAGTTTCAGATGCAGAGTGGGACTACGGGGATCAACACGGTCCGGATTTACTCGCCCGCCAAGCAGCTTTTGGATCAGGATCCCCAGGGAGTTTTTGTGCGGCGTTGGGTGCCCGAACTGGAGGCCGTGCCGACGGTGTTTCTTGCGCAGCCGGAGAAGATGCCATCCGAAGCGCAGCGGCGAAGCGGGTGTCGGCTCGGTTTCGAGTATCCGGTGCCCATCGTGGATCATGCCTTGGCCTGTCGGGAAGCCAAGGCCAAGATCGGCGAGGTGCGGCGACGGGAGGAGGCGCGTGCGGAGGCCCGGAGGGTCTACGTCACGCACGGTTCCCGGAAGCGTGGGGCCGGGGGGGGCCGGTCCATCCGGTCGGAATGGAGGGAACGCGGCTTGAGCGCAGCGAAGCGCAAGGCCGCGCCGTCGGAGTCGTCTTGTCAATTGGAACTGGACTTGTTCGATTCTCGCTTGCGGGATGGACCGTTTCCGGGTGAGATGACTGCATGATGCCTTTTCTGAGAAAACCTCTTTTTCTGCTCTTGCCCTTGGTGACCGGAGCCGGTCTTTGGATGTTGCTGCTGGCCCAGGCGGCGGAGACTCCCAAGACCTTGCACGTGTTGTTGGTGGCGGGCGGATGCTGTCACGATTACGCCACCCAGACCTTGTTGCTGAAAGAGGGGATCGAGGCGCGGCTCAAGGCCCGGGTCGAGATCGTCCACAATCCGGACAAGACCACCAAGGCGACTTTCGGAACCTACAACTCCGCGGATTGGGCCAAGGGCTACGACGTGGTCATCCACGATGAATGCTCCGCCGATGTGACCGACCCCGCCTACGTGAAGCGCATTCTCGATGCCCATCGCAACGGTGTGCCAGCGGTGAACCTCCATTGCGCGATGCACAGCTATCGTTGGGGAAACTTCCGTGAACCGGTCGCTCCCGGTGCCGACAATGCCGGTTGGTATGAAATGCTCGGACTTCAGTCGACCGGGCACGGTCCCCAGTCGCCCATCGAAATCAGCTACGCGGATGCCGCTCACCCGATCGCCTCGGGTTTGGCGGGCTGGACCACGGTGAACGAGGAACTTTACAACAACATCCAAATCCTCACCGGGCACGCCATCGCCAAGGGCAGGCAGCTCCAGAAACCCAGGGTGAAACCGGGTGAGCCCGAACAACCAGCCAAGGAAGTGGAGGCCGTGGTCGCTTGGACCAACGAATTCGGTCCGGGCAAAACCCGGATCTTCAGCACTACGATCGGCCACAACAACGACACCGTGGGCGATGCCCGTTACCTCGATCTCGTTTGCCGCGGTCTGCTCTGGGCCACCGGAAACCTCGGGGCCGATGGCAAGCCGACCAACGGCCTCAGCCGTTGATTCACAGCCCAAGCGCGCGCGCCAGGATCCGGTCGATGTTCTCCTCAACGTCGGCAGCGCCGTCCAGTTCCAGCAGCGCCATGCCTTCGCCGGTGTCCGGAGCCTCAAACGAGTCGCGGAGTTGCTCATAGACCCGGGTCCCGGCGTCGCTCACCGAGGTCTCCGGTCCCTCGTCCCGGGCTTCGAGCCGGGATCGGGTGACGCATTCCCCGGTGCGGACCCAGACGAGGAGGGCCCTGGCCCCGGCCTGCAACGCCAGGGCACGGGCTTGCGTCCGGTGCGGCTTGTTGCGGAAATTGGCATCGAGGAGCACGCAGAGACCGCGTTCGAGGGCTTCCCGGGCCCGGTGGAAGAGCTCCTCGTAGGTTCGCTCGTTGCATGGCGGAGTGTAGAACTCCTCGCCGAGCACCGTTTCCGGGGGCACTCCCGCCAGCTCTTTCCGGAGTCGGTCTGTGGAGAGGCAAATCCAGCCGGTGCGCTCCGCCAAGGCTTGCAGGATCCAGGACTTTCCGGCGGCGGGAAGACCGCAGGCCACGATCAGCAGGGGCGGCGAACTCACGGCGGCGGCGGCGGCAAGTTGGAGGTAGCGGCGGGCTTCGCGGGCTTCGGCCTCGCGTTCCGGTTCCGGAAGATCCGGGCTGGAAGCGGCGAGGGCGCCGACCTTGGCTCGGACCATGGCCCGATAGGAGACCAGGGCCGGCATCAGGGCGCGTTGGTCGGTGTCCCCGGTCTCCGCGATGTAGGCGTCCAGATAGGTCTCGGCCAGATCGGGTCGGCCCCGGTGGATGAGGTCCATCACGAGAAAGGCGTTTTCCGTGGCGACATCCCCGCAGCGGAATTGGGGCCGGAACTCGATGCAGTCGAAGATGACCGGTGGATCGGTCAGGAAGATGTTTCGGGCGTGGAGATCGCCGTGGCCGTCCACGACATGGCCCTGTTCCAAACGCCGTTGCAGGATCGGCCGGAGTCGGATCACATCCCGCCGCACCTGTTGTTCCAGGGCGGGATGCAGGGGGCCGGGAAAGACGGTGTCGGCCAGGTTCTCGGTGACCTCGAAGTTTCCCAGGATGGCGGCGATTTTCGATTCGGGTCCCCCCGCAGCCAGGGTGGCCTCGTCGCGGGGAGATGCCCGGTGGAAGGCGGCCACGATCCGGGCTAGGCGGATCACATCGGCGGGCTCGACGGCATTGCGGTCGAGCATCGCGCTGAGAAGCCGGTCCTCCGGGAGCCGCCGCATGTGGACCGCGTGATCCACCACCACCGCACCCGGGGAGGGAAGAAAGGACCAGACGCCGAGCGGGTCTTGGTAGAGAGGGACCACGCCGAGATAGACGTCCGGACAGAGCCGACGGTTGAGGCGGACTTCCTCCTCACAGAAATGGCGTCGCAACTCCGGGGTGGAGAAATCGACAAAGGAGAAGCAGACCGGTTTTTTGAGTTTGTAGACGTTTTGGCCTGCCAGGCAGACCACGGAGAGATGAGTTTGTCGGATTTCGACCGATGCCGGGGGCCCAGGAAAACAGTGTGGGTCGGTCAGGCGCAAGAGGAGGTCTGGGGACATCCCCAGGAATCTAGCCCGCATTTCTCAAGAATCACGTCGCGAGGCGCCGCCAAATGGCATTGCCTGCAAGGCGCGCGAGGGATTCCAGGGTGGAATTCGAGCGGAACGCAGCAGGAATGCCATGGGGCAAGCCGCAGCAGCGAGAGCTTGAGAGATGCGGGCTAGCGCAGGAAAGGACGTTGTGCAGCCAATGCGATCTTTCCAGCAAACGAGGGTTGGCCCGGGAACATGGAAAGAGGCAGAATGAGGGGATGAGAATTCGAGTTTTCGTGGGCCTCCTCACCGCTGTCTCCGCCGCGCTTGCCGAGGAAAAGCCCCGCGGTTCCCAGCCGAGCATGGAGATTGTGCATTTTTGGAACAACGAATGCGCCACCTGTCACGGGCAGAAAGGGGAGGGGATTGAGGAGGCCAAGGCTCCGGCCCTCGCCGGCTTGCCGGACTACTACATTCTGGACCAGATCGCCGAATTCCGGCGGGGCTTGCGCAAGGGTGCGGACGATACCGGCTCTGGCTTTGTGGCGGAGATGCACCGGGAGGCGGTGGAGCTCGATGACGCACTCTTCAAACAGCTTGCGGTCCACATCGCCGCGCTTCCGGTGCAGCGCCCCAAGCGGACGGTGTCAGGGGATCCTGAAGCGGGCCGACAGCCTTACCAGGAACTCTGCGGGGGTTGCCACGGATCCGCCGCCCAGGGAGATCCGGTGAAGCGGACCCCTCCCTTGCACGCCTTTCAGGACTGGTATCTGGTGGAACAGATCCGCCGGTTCCGGTCCGGTCTGCGGCGGCCGGACCCGGCGCACGCGGAATCCTTGCAGATGCACGCCATGGCCCTGCGATTTCCCTCCCTGGACGAGGCGCGGGATCTCGCGCTGCACATCAATGCCTTCCTCCCAGGGCAGCCTGACGCGGAACCATGAATCCCAACGTTTCGCTTCTCATTCCTCGACGCGGAACCCCAGCTTGAGGGTGACTTGGAAATGGGCCACCTCCGAGCCGTTGATGTCTCCGCGCAGTTCGCTCACTTCAAACCAGCGGAGTTCCCGCACACTGACACTGGCGCGATGGATGGCGTTGCGGATGGCTTCGTCGATGGAATTGGGCGAGGTGCCCACCACTTCGAGTTTTTTGTAGATCATTTCATGCATGCCCCACGATAGATGGCCCCAGGAAGGCCCACAAACCAACGGGCCGGGGCGGGTTTTGACACGCTCACGTCCGCAAAATGGGCACAAAAGAACGTAAGGGCCAGGCAGATGACAGCCGGATCGGCCAAGGTCTAACTTGACAATCCATTGATTTCGGCTTATCTTTGTGGTTGGTTTTTCGCGCCGGGGATTACCTTTCAGTGCGATTCTGCGTCGTTCTCGATCTACCAGTCATGTCGACCCGATCCAATGATCTTCCTTCTGCGCCAGCAGTGTCAGGGCGACAGGGCCCAACGCCGGATGAATCCGAGGACCTTCTCAACAAGATCCTTGGCGGTCGCTACTCGGTCGAGATCAATATCGACGGGATTGTGGACGGGGTTTCTGGTGAATGGGAGCCTATGTCTACTCACGACACTCTCGGAGACTCGATCAGGGCTTGTTCGGCATTCGTTGGGTTGACCAAGCAATGCATCGGAGCTGGGCCCCTCGACAATAGGTCGGACGCAGAGATCGAGCCTTGGATCAGGGTGATGGACCTCTGGAGCCAAGTGAAGGTGATTTGGGTCGAGAATGGGGTGCTCTTTGTCGCTGAGGAAGAAGAATGAGAACCATCGACACCCCTCAGGCTCAGCCATTTGCGCCAACTCCTTCCCATGGGTTTGGTCCGGTTCGGTGAACCCGCCAACGGCGCGGACTACGGCATCGTCATGAAGTGTGGCGAACGTGAGGCCTACGCAATCAAGCACCAGCCTCCCGATCTCCCGGAGGAGGCCTGGGCGCAGAACCAATTCGTTATCAACTCACTGCTTGTCGCCCTCACCTTGCGCCGCTACATCGACCACGGCTTTTCCGGGGTGTTCCTGCCGTGCCCCTACTGGAGAAAAAAGGCGGAGAATCGGCACGAGGTAGGGCTTGCCTACTTTGGGGCTCCCTCATCGGGTGGAATCGAGGCCAACGAATTCGAGTTTGAGGTTCAGTCGGCCTGGGACAATCAATTCGGTGCTGGATTCACCGTGATGTTCACGACCTTCATCAAGGAACTGCAACGGACTGAGGCGGATTCAGGGCTGAAGCTCCAACGAAGCATCGGCCTTGACTACCGTCCCCGGTTGGCGCTGGGAACTCTGGGGTTCGGGTTTCTGGTCCAGCACAAGGATGTGTTTTGCCTGAAGACAGTGGTGACCGAGCAAGATCCGATCTGGACTGCGCTTCGGTCAACTGGGATCGAGGAGGTCTACCGTTTGCCCAGTGTACCCCTGGAGATCGCCGAGGATCAGCTTCCCGTCGCCAAGCCGCACGAGCCAGTGTTCCGTCAAGATTTCGAAGATGAATGATTTGCGCGGAGTTTTGGCTCTGACCAAGGCGCGAGGAGGGAGGCGGTGCAGACACAACCAACCGACGAGCAACGCCGATCAGCAGTCGGCGAAAACGCCTGCCTGGCCTTCGGCGAGGAGACTCGCGGATCGTGATCTTCTGGCCAAGAATTGTTGTCCCGAAGGTTTTCGTCGACCAAAAACGGAATGCGAACTCAGCATTCATGAAACGAAAGGATCATGCGAGATGGTTGCGGTTTTGGCCAGCTCGACTTTCCTCCGTCATTCTCAAATCCGCCTTGCGATTCACCCAAGTTTCACGTAACCAAGAGTCCATGGCCAAGCGTTCCCTGCGCATCTTTGTCAGCGCCACGACGGCGGATCTCGGCAGCTATCGCACGGCCGTTCGGGACGAACTGCTTCATCGGGACGGCGTCATCCCGATCCTGCAGGATCACTTCTCCCCCACCTACCGGACCGTCCAACAGGAGCTGATCGGCAAGATCCAACCCTGCGATGCCGTCATCTGCCTGATTGGGTGCGTTTACGGCGAAGAACCTCCGGGGAGATCGCCCGCCCAGCCTCGGGAATCCTACACCCAAATGGAATACCGGGTAGCCAAGAAGCTTGGCAAACCGGTCTACCTATTCATCGCGAAAGAGACCTGCGCCTGGGATCAACCGATCAAGCAGGATCCGGACGAACAACAGCTTCAGTCGGCCTACCGGGACAAACTCCGGCATGGCGCAGCGCTCTATGGGGCGTTCTCGGATCGGGACGATCTCACTCAACAGGTGGGAAGGATCGACTTCGATTCCCTGCGTCCCAGTCGCCCTTGGTTCTGGCCTTCCGTGATTCTCGGTCTCTTGATCGCGATCCTGGCCCTGTCTGCCCTGTTCCTACCTCCCGGCTCATCACAGATTCCGGTCAGCCTCGACATGCCCGGGAACTACAAACCCGGGCAATCCATGGAACTGACGGTTACCACTCATCGGGCGGGATACCTTTATCTGGGTGCCGTCTGGGCGGATGGATCGGTTTCCCTTCTCTATCCCAACTTTCACAGCCCACGCAATGGCGACAATCTGGTCAAGGCCGGGCAAACTCTTCATTTGCCCGCCGATCTCCCACCTGCCACCAATGGTCAGGTGATCGCATACCCCATGGAGTTTCCTCAAGGGCTTCCCGCAGATCAGAATCAAGTCACCGAACGGATCTTCGCGTTCATCACGGCCGAACTTCTCCAGCTCCCCGACACGGATGCCGACCTTGGCCCCGGTTTCCGGAAACTTGGGGTGCTCCGTGATCCCTCCTCGTTTTCCCCAGATTCACCGCCGGATCGTCTGGAATTCCAGAACTGGAACCTCCCCCTCGGCAAGACCAGCGTCGTAGTCAAAAGCTATACCCTCAACCGTCAATGAAACTGTTTCTGATTCTTTCCGCAATCTGCCTTACCGGTTCTAGCCTCTGCGCTCATGCCGAACCAGTCCAGGATCCGGTGGAAGCTCTCGTCGCCAAAGCCGCTCACATCGCCAAACGCGAGACCGGCTCTGCCCCCACGCTTCAGGTCAAACTCCGCACGGATCAGCTGGTCTATCGTGCCGGGGACAAACTCCAGGCCTTTGTGACCGTTCCTCCCGGGTCCCACGTCCGGCTCTATTACAAAGATGCCGAGGGCGGGGTGACGGTCTTGTTTCCAAACTCCTTTTCCCCCAACAGCCAGCTTCCCGGCGGGCTCGAAATCCCATTGCCCGGCCCGAACGACCAGTGGGATATCGTCATTGACGCCAAGCCGTCGGGCCGGGAGTATCTGGCCTTGGTCGTCTCCGACCTGCCCTTTGCCGACGCTGCCGAGTTGACCACCGCCATTCAACGCGACGGAGGCCAAGCCCAGATGGGCAATCTCCGGATCGAAGAAGTCGCAGGCAAAGGACCCAGGGCCATGCTGGTGGATCCCAAACCACAGGTCAGTTCATCCCCAGTTCCCGCACCGGTCTCGCCCAAGCAATTTCCATCCTCCAAGCTCGGCATCGCCATGGTCGAGATCACCACGTCCGATAAATGAAAACCGGGCTTGCCATTTTTCTTGGGATAACCCTCGGGTGCAACGTGATGGGCTTGGCCCAGGAATCCCGTTCGTTAACTCCGGCCGCAAAAATCGTCGAAGCCCTCGACCAAGAGATTCTCATTCCCAAGGGCATGACTGCCAAGTCGGCGAAAATCCGGGCTCGGGAAATCCGCCGTATCGACATCGAAGCCATCGAGTTCAGGCTCGACAGCACTGAGTTGGCCAATTCCCAATCTGGAGAGCAAGTCCGGCTCTTGGCCGAAGCTCTCAAGGATCCGCGACTGGTTCATGCCGTGGTTTCCTTGGTCGGCCATGCCAGCGCCGATGGGGATGACGCCCACAACCAAGACCTTTCGCAGCGCCGGTCCGAGGCCATCCGGACCCTGTTGATCCGGGATTACGAGATTCCAGAGCGCCGCCTCGCCGCCCGAGGCAAAGGTGAATCCGCACCCCTCCCTGGCTTGCCTCGAGACTCACCGAAGAACCGTCGGGTGGAAGTGATCCGCGAAGAGTGACTCCAAACGTCTCGGGAACCCCACCGCTTCAGCGGATCAGACGCCCCTTAGCCTCAGGCCGCGCTAGATTCCGGCATTTCAATCACCTTCCTCGTTGCCGTCAGGAGGAGATGGACCGGTTCATCCAGATCGCCAGCCAAGCCGCTCTCGTTCCGACCGGGCAGCGGAAGCGCCTCCCCGTTCTCGAGAGCCAACTCCGCCGAGACTATCAAGGCGCTGTGGACCATCCTCCGGGTCGCGTCCGAGTTGTCCGCGCACGTGACCACGCCCGGGAAATCCACGACCGCCGCATGAACCTTTCCCCCGTCGAGAAACTTGGATCTGGCGGTATTGGAGATCATGGCCTCAGCCTACCAGCGTGTCACCAGCCTGCAAGATCCGTTCTTGACGGAAGCAGGGCCGTTCCGAAGTGCGCGTCTTCGGGTATGCATTTCCTCACGATCGCTTCCGTAGATTGAATTCGGTCCACATAATCCCGGAAAGCAATCTGCGCAAATCGGCGCAATCTGTGGATGACCCAGTCATTGATCCGCAGATTTCACAGATTTCCGCAGATTGAATTCGGTCCACATAATCCCGGAAAGCAATCTGCGCAAATCGGCGCAATCTGTGGATGACCCAGTCATTGATCCGCAGATTTCGCAGAGTTGAGTTGGTAGCTGTGGATTTTCGGACAATTGGCGGATGCGCCGTCTGATTGGGCATGGTAGGTGATTTTCAACATTGACCCACGCAGATGACCTTTTCCCGCGATCCTTTGACTTACGCCATCATCGGAGCTGCCATGACCGTTCACCGTCACTTGGGCCATGGATTTCTGGAACCTGTCTACCAGGAAGCCCTTGAGCATGAGTTTGTAGCCACTGCAATCCCCTATGAGCGGGAGTTTCCCCTGCCCATCCGGTATCGCGGCCGGTTGCTCATCGCCAGCTACCGTGCGGATTATGTGTGCTATGGCCGTGTCTTGGTGGAACTCAAAGCCCTGCAACGCCTCACCGGAATTGAGGAAGCGCAGGTCATCCATTACCTGAAGGCATCGGGACTTCAGACGGGCTTGCTCCTGAACTTTGGGGCCGCTTCCTTGGAAACCAAGCGCCTGGTGCTCACGACCGACCCGCCTGCGGAATCGTCGGCGGAGGACGCAGTCTCGTCTTGACACCCCCAATGGCAGAAGCGGGACTTTCCAACGGCAGCAAACTCCGCTACTCTCTACCCGTCTCACCGCTCCCGATCATGCACCTGCTCAAACTTTCTCTCATTCTCCTAACCTTCCTCAGCGCTGCTTTCGCCGAACGACGCGCCCTGGTCATCGGCAATGCCGCTTACACCACCTTGCAACGTCTCGATGCCTGCACCGTCGATGCCGCCAGCATGGTGGAATCCTTCCGCGCCATCGGCGTCTCGATCCACGGGAACCAGGCTTACACCAATCTCTCGGCGGATCGAATCGATGCCCTGCTCCACGAGTTCAGCGCCACGCTCGGTTCACAAGACGAGGCCTTTGTCTACTATTCCGGCCACGGGATGGAGACCGATGGGGTGAACTACCTCCTCCCCGTGGAGTTCAACGCTGAATACACCAGCCAGGTCAAACGCCAAGCCGTGGCTCTTTCCGATGTCTTGAACCTCCTGGAAGGCACCCAGGCCAGCCTGCGGGTGGTCATCCTGGATGCCTGCCGCGATCCGGGCACCCTGCTTCCGGGCGAACCCGCCGCCAAGATCGCAGGCTTTCGGGCCAAGGGACTGGGAGAAATCAAGGTCGAAGCCCCGGAAACCCTCGTCTGGTATGCCACCAAACACGGTACCGTCTCCTTGGCTCCTCTCAGTGCCAGCAAAAACTCCATCTTCACCGGAATCCTGGCTCGGGAGATCCGCCAACCCGGCACGTTCGAAGAATTGCTGCGACGCGTCGCCGCAGAGGTCTATGGAGCCACCAACAAACGGCAACTCCCCTTCGCCTACGGCTCTTTGTTGAATGAACACCGTTTCGTCGCGGGCAATGCTCCAAACCCGCCGCCTTCACCGCCTCTCACCCTCGCCGATCGCGTCCGCGCCACCACCAAGGACGCCCCGTTCGTCAACTCCCTGGGGCTGGAGTTCATCCCACTGCCCGGAAAACCCGGCGTCCTTCTGTGCCGCACCGAAACTCGGGTCCGTGATTTCCGTGCCTTCGCCTCCGCCTCCAACTATCGGCAGACCGGTGGAGCGTATGTCTACAAGGTCAATAAGACAGCGGAGGGAGGCGACAAAACCTCGTGGGAACTGGATAGCTCCGCCTCCTGGGAAAACCCCGGCTTCTCCCAAACCGGGGATCACCCCGTGGTTTGCGTGAGCTGGGATGAGGCCAATGCTTTCTGCGCCTGGCTCAGTGCCCAAGTCGCCGAAAAAGGCCTCGCTTACCGCCTGCCCACCGATGCGGAATGGTCCCTGGCCGTGGGCAGCGTGGGCAAATATCCGTGGGGCAACGATCTCAGCAAGGTGAGCGGGAACTACTTTGACCAGTCGCTCATCAAGACGCTCCCAAAGGCCAATTGGAAAGAGATCACTCCGGGTTACAACGACGGCGCCGAGCGCACCGCCACCGTCGCCAGTTATCAGGAGAACCGCTTCGGCTTTTACGATCTGGGCGGGAATGTCTTTGAGTGGTGCCAGGATTGGTATCGGGACTCCATGAATGACGCCGATGTCGTCGCGGACTTCAAGAAACGCGGTTTTGATGACGGAGGTGGTAACCAATATCGTGTTCTGCGTGGTGGTTCGTGGTTCCTCAGTACGGAGTTCTATCTCCGGTCATCGAACCGCGACTTCGTCACTCCTTCGTATCGGAGCGTCGACGGCGGGTTTCGGGTTGTGTTGGAGTTGGGGAGTGGCGGCTAGGATTCTTTACCCTCTTCTCTTTTACTGGGCCGCCAGGCCCTTTTCCCTCCGCGAAGCGGACGGAATTTTTTTCGCCGTTTTCGCTGCCTGCCGTTCAGTGGCCAGCCGCAATAGCTACGGCGCAAACCCTCCGAGTTCGCTTCCCGGCTGAACTGATACCACGCGAAGACTCGCAGGCCGATTTCTCGCATGGGCATCCCGGTTCGGTAAAGCCGGTGGCGGCGGGTTTCGAAGCGGCGTTTGGTCGCCCCCAGAATCCGGGGACGCAGACCGGGGAGGAAGCGGAACCCGCAAAATGGAACACCCTCCCGAGTGGCCAGAAGGCGGCTCTTGGGAACGGCCAGCCTGAGGCGAATGTCCGCCAGTTTCCGCACGATTTCTGCCCGCAACTCCCAAAGCCGGTCTTTGTCGTTTCCAAAGAGCAGGAAGTCATCCGTGTAGCGCAGATAGGCTCCGTGCCGTTCGGTCTCGGTGATCCAGTGATCCAGGGAATCGAGAAAGAAGTTTCCCCAGAGCTGGCTGGTGAGATTTCCAATGGGCAAGCCGCGAGGGCGACAAGCGGCGTCGATCAAGTCATCACCGGCAAAGAAGGACGGCGGGATGTCCCACGGATCCGTGACATGACTGGCCAAGAGATGGCCGATGAGGCGAAGCACACCCGGGCAACGGATCTCCCGGGACAGTTTTTCGCGAAGGATCGTGTGATCGATGCTGGGGAAGAACTTATGGATGTCACACTTCAGGACGAAGGCGTGCCGGTTCGTGAGTTCCCGGCAGACCTCCCGGGCGGCGGAGGTGCCTTTGCCGATCTGGCAGGAAAAGCTGCGAGCGACGAAGCGGCGTTCCAGAAGCGGTTGCATGACGTTGCACAGCGCGTGATGAACCACCCTGTCCGCAAACGGAGCAGCCGCAATGAGACGGCGTTTCGGCTCGTGAATGGTGAAGAACCGGTAACCCGATGGACGCCAGGTCTCCGCCAGGAGTTCGGAGCGCAAACGGTTGATCTCCCGTTCCCTCACCAACCACCACCTCTCCACATCGGGGCGCCGGGATTTGTGCTTGCGGGCTTTGTCCGCAGCCAGGAGGAGGTTCGACTCGCTGCACAGGGATTCCAAGCTGCAGCGGGCGCGGAGTTGGCGGCGGTTCATGGTGTGAGAGTGATTGCCTGGTCGAGGGCATCGCGCTATCATGGAGCACAATGACCAACGACATTCGTGATCGCCTAACGGCTGTTCCCTTTGTTCCCTTCGTGATTTACACGACGGACGGACGCGAATACCCGGTGCCGACAGTGGACCATGCGCACGTCTACCCCAACCGGAGTCGCGTTTCGATCTACACGGATGATGGGCGGGAATTCATCCTTCCGGGACTTCTTATCAGCGGAATTGGATTGAGCGAAGAAAAGCCGGTCATGTGAGTGACCCGCCGCCGATTCACACCGCTGCCGTCGAACTCACGGAGTGGACGCTGGGCCGGACGGCCGACTTTCCCAAGGGACAGCGCCATACCTTCGGGCAGAGGTTGGACAATCTGTGTCTGGACGCCCTGGAACGGATCACCCGGGCGCGGTTTGCCTCCTCGGTGGAGGAGCGGCGGGAGCATCTCCGGGAGTTGAACCTCATCTTGGAACTGATGCGGGTATTCTGGCGGATCGTGGAGAAGCGGTCGTGGATCAGTGGGGCGCAGTGTCTCCACGCGAACCGGTTGATCGATGAGGTGGGGCGGATGGCGGGAGCTTGGCTGAAACGGGAAAAGGGCCAAGCCGGGTGACGTTCGGGACTTGCATCCTTACGCGGCCACCCGGCTGGATCGCGTCTTTTCCCCGGCAGGTTCCGGGGCCGGGGACGGCGGGTTAGGTGTCCAATTCACCCTGGACCGGGGCGCACGGGCCAGGCAGAGCGTGTCCCCACCTGGCATCAGGCCAAATCCCCAAATGCTGGACGCCTTGCCGCCACTCCCCAACTCCAACACAACCCGAAACCCGATGTCGTCGTACCGAAACGTCGGAGCGTCGCGGTTGCGGCGCGAAGACCGGAGACTGATCACCGTAGAGTTGCACCACGAACCACCACGCAGAACACGAAGAGTTTGGCCGCTTTGATACCAATCCTCACACCACTCCCAAACATTCCCGCCGAGATCGAAAAGCCCTAACGGATTGGCGGCAAACGAACCGACAGGTGCGGTGCCGTCAAATCGGTCGCAGTTGAAGCTGGAGTCATAATTCCCCGCTCCATTCGGCGGCGGCCACGTGGTTCCCCAGGGATACACGCCCTCGATCACCCCATCCTTGTCCGCCGGGCTGGCCGTGGCGTTTTCCCAGCCACCAATCCCCACCGCGAGGCTCCACTCATGATCCGTCGGCAGCCGGTAGGTCTTCCCTTCCCGGCGGCTCAGCCACTGGCAGAAGGCTTGGGCATCTTCCCAGCTCACCTCCACCACGGGATGATCCGATTCTCCCTCCGTGTCGGCACGAAACGCCCGGAAATCCCGCACCCGCGTCTCCCAAATGCTCATGAGGATCTTCGTCCCCGGCACCGGCACGAATTTCATGCCGAGGGGATTGGTGAAGGGAGCTTTTGCCGTCGCAGTGGTGATTTGTGGATTGCTATTGGGCAACAGCGTTGGGTCTAAGGGCGTGGCTTTCACCATGGCCACCGTCTGTCCACTCCCTTGCTCCTTCCGCAGTCTCTCCACCTCCGCACGCAAGCGGGCCATTTCCGGGGATTCACCGCCCGGGACCATTTCGAGGATGATGCGCAAGGCGCTCAGCTTTTCCGGTGGCTGAATCGCTTCCGCCTTCATCGCTTTCGATTGCGCCTCCACGTCCTCGATGATCCCTCCGTAGAGATTGTCCAAACTTTCTCCCGGCGTGAGGAGCCGATGAGCCAAACTCCGGGTGAAAAAGCTGCCCTTCTCGGTCATATTGGAGATCTCTCCTTCAGCCGTGGCGTAGCCGATGAAGAGGCCGTTTCTTCGGCTCAAGAGAAGATTCGCGCCCCCGTATTTGCCCCCGGCCGGCAGATCGTTGTTGCGGCAGGCATCGATGAAGACCAACGCAGGACCACTGCCCTCATTCTCGAGAAAGCCGAGCACATCTTCCACTGGAATGGCATAGTCCGCCAAGTGCTCGCGGGTGCGCACCTGAGCCCGGGCCGGGATCATGTAATTCAGTCGGTTCTGCAAGACGCCGTGCCCACTGAAGTAAAAGAAACTCGCGCCGGGAGAGTCTTTCGCTCTGGCCCCGAAGCTGTCCACCGCCTCCCGCATCTTATCTCTCGTCGGATCCCGCAACACCGTGACCTCCTTCCAACCCAGTTTGCGCACCGTGGCCTCGATGGCCTCCAAGTCCTTGCCGATTCCCTCCAACCGTCCGAAGACCGATCCGGCACCGTCATAATCTCCCACGCCGATCAACAAGGCGGGTCCGGTGCCGACCTGGGCCAATGTGTATTTGGGAAGCGGACCGAATTCCTGAGCGCTGGCTCCGGCGATCCAGCACAGCCCGGCCAATAATGCAAAACGAAACCGACATGCGAGCTTAGCTTTCATGGTGCGATGCCACCATGCCGCAAAGAGGCGGTTTTGGCCAGCCCGACTTTTCTCCGGATTCGCGTTTCCAAATCCAGGTTGCGGCTCATCCCGACCTCGTGTAACGAAATTTTTGGGTTACAGGCAAGCGTCTTCTGCGTTTCTTTGTCAGCGCCACCTCGGCGGATTTGGGGATGTCCCCAGCGCGAACCCCAGTTCCCGGAGCCGTTGGTAGCCGTGAACCCGGCGAAAACCCTCCTCGGCCCGGGTCAACCCCGTGGGCATCCAGCGGCTGCGCCCTGGGTGGCCAAGGGGCGTCGGAACAGTGGCACGGTTTTCTCTTTGGCCCCCTGAGGCAACTTGGCCAGCGTGACCCGTTCGGCATGCACCCGACCCCCTGTTGCACCGAATACGTCCGCATTCGGCTTACGCCTGTTTATCAGCGCTTTGGCAGCGTCACGGAGAATCTCGGTGGCATGGTCGTCGTCAGCTTGCGCCAACGCCTGCAGGATGCTTTCTTTGGGTGTCATTAGGATGAATTGAAGGCAAACCCTTCCTGAGGACTCCGCGAGTGCGGAGTCTTCGCCATCCATCCGGAAATTGTAACGGTGTCAGGGACGATTCCCACGGACTTTGCAAAACCCACGAATTGATCTAGTCTTTCCACAACCTACCCTGTCCCGCGATGCGTCTTCTGACCTGTTTCCTGATCACTCTCGGTTTTGCCGACCACGCTCAGGCGGAACGACGTGCCCTCATCATCGGCAATGCCGCCTACACCACATTGGAACGTCTCGATGCCTGTGCCGTCGATGCCACCAGCATGGTTGAAGCCTTTCGAGCCATTGGTGTCTCCATTCACGACAATAGGCCTCACACCGATCTCCCGGCAAACGAGATGGATGCTGTAGTCCAAGCATTCGCCGCTACGCTTGGTCCGAAAGACGAAGCCTTCTTCTACTTTTCCGGACACGGAATGGAGACCGACGGTAAGAACTATCTTCTTCCGGTGGAATTCAACCCCACCGTCAAATCCGACGCCTTGGCGCTTTACGATGTCTTGGACCTACTCGAACGCACACCTGCCAGTCTGCGGATCGTGATTTTGGATGCGTGCCGCAACCCCGGAAATGTGGCTCCCAAAGGCACGGGCTTGCGCCCTGTGGGTCTCGGGGAGGTGCAGGTGGAAGCTAAGGAAACCTTAGTCTGCTACTCAACCAAACACGGCACTGTCTCTTTGGCCCCTTACAGCGAGGGCAAACCCTCTATCTACACCGGCTTTCTGGCCCGGGAAATCCTCCAGCCAGGCACAATCACGCAAGTTTTACAAAAAGTGGCTTTGGAGGTCATGAAAGCCACCAAAAACCGCCAAATGCCCTTCACCTATGGAAACTTGGTCAATGACCATCGCTTCGTGCCTCTCGGCTTCCCCGAAAAAGTCCCTGCGCCCGAGCTTGCGATGCCTCAGCCCGCCTTCTCCGAATACAGATTGGAACTCGTCGATTACGAGCGTGTCTCTTTGCCAAAACAATGGATTGGCGATAGTGGAGTTGTTGTCACACGATGGGCCAATACCAATGTGATAAAATCAAACACTCCCAAACCTCAAAACGCCGAACTCCGGGGCTTTTCACTTGCCCAAGATTTCTACATACAGTGGGACATGATAACCCCTGGCTCGGCTACCTTTGGAATGACGCTCATCGATGAACATAACCAGGAAATGCCAGTAAAGAGTTCCGGACGCCAAGGCTACCCCTGGAATCTTCAGACGGCAGATGGAAGTTCATTGTTGTTACGATTTGAGAAGCCTGAACCTTTTGTCAAAACCTATAGATTGGAGAGGCGAGGCGGTGAATTTCAGCTATCAATGAATTGCAGTCCAGATCGGGCAGTGTGGCGAAGCACAGGTAACACGGTCTACAAAGCCCTACGATTTGTGTTTGAAAAGGACGAAGTGTGTCTGCTCGGCCTGGAAATGGGGCCCCTGACGTTTGAGAATGAGGACTCCGGAGATAAGCCGATGCCCGACTTCGCGACGCGGGTAGAGTCTTTAAAAATCAAGGAATGCATACACGTCAGCGATGGCCAGCTTCTTGGGAAAGCGGTTAAGCGATTTCGCTATAAAGATGTTCGTTTAGGCGGTCATTTCGCCATCAACCTCGGACTCAATATCTCTGATGGTTTCGATTTAGTCGAAATTAAGTTATTGGGGAGAAATGGTGCGCGAAATATGCAACTAAACCTCCAGGGACGCCGAGGCTACAACGTCCTCGGTTCCTGGCCCATAGGCGGCTCAGGTAGCCAGAGTCTCAAGGCTTTCAGCGGTAAAGGCCAGAGGCTTGTGATGATTCGACTTGAGCGTCGCGGAAACGAATGGGGGTGGTCCATGGGGAATCAAAGTGAGCGGATACACGGGATTGGCGAAGAGTTTGAGGCATTTGACGAGATCGAAGTTGAGCTACGATTTGGTAATAATACGCCGGTCGTTGTTGATTCCATCGCCGTAACGGCGTTAGAATAATTCTTTTGGTTGCTTTCTCCCCCGACTTGCGTTCCCAACCGGCAGGAAGCCTCCTTGACACCGTTACAAGATCCGGATGTATGGTGAGGCTTCATCATGGAATCTGGTCAAATGTTGTGAACTGGAGCAGGCCGATGCACCTCGGAAGATTCCATGCGACGTTTTCCAGTCGATTAACCTAAATACGGGAACGGTCGACCACTGAGAACACCGAACTCACGGAAAATGAGGGAATTCGCACAAATCTTCCATTCAACCACCAGGTGACCCGGTTCCCCATCGTATGGCCGCTGGATGAAAGGCCAAACTTTTCAGTGTGTTCCCAGCCTTGAGTGCTTCCCATTATCCTTTCTAGCGTTGAGCGTTCCCTCCTCGATCCCGTCTATGAAACGGTCGCCAGCGATCACCTTCGTCAGGTGGGTGTTCCCGCGCAGGCGCTTCCATTTCTTTTCTGCCTCCATCGAGGGCTTGAAGGCCATGGCCAGGAACTTTTGAGACCGTAACGCATTGTGGCGCAGCAGCTTTTGATCGGGTTGGTGGAACGAATGTGGGCTCAGTGCGCGGCCTGGAGGTCGTAGAAGGCCAGTAAGCGTCCCGGTCTTTCGCCAAGCGGTCCCGGTTCTTGGGGTGTTTGGCGCCATAGATCCGGCGGGAGTCTTCGAATACCAGTTCCGGGGCGTCGTTCAGGCCTTGGAATCTTCACTCCAACTTTCGCGGAGCCGATGCACGCTGGCGGCCGACAGTGCGGCTACACCCTGCCCGAGGCTGGCAGCGAGGGCCTCCCCCATCTGCTCGTCGGAGACGCCCGTGAGGTAGAGCGTGGGGACCCGCCGCAGATAGGGTGGGAGGACTTGCTCGTGAACCCGAGTGTTTTGTTGCGGTCCGTAGCCCGGGGCGCCCGAACCTCGACTCGCCCAAGCCCAGTCTGGAGGGCCGTCGCTGCGGGGGTGTGGCTGTGGCGCACAACGGCTGGGCGGCGGCAAACTTCAGTTGCGGTCTTTTCGACGTTGCATGAGGATCCGCCAGGGTGCCACCGCCGGTTCCTGAGTTTAGGCTGGTCAGACCACGAGCCGCTTCTTTTGTTTCAGCATTGCGATACCCGGAGTCTTACGGCAAGACGCTCTCCCATGACTTCTGCACCGCCCAAATGGCATTCCTCCGTCACACGTTATCAGTGGCTGGTGCTCGTCGTCGCTTCCCTGGGCTGGGTCTTTGATGCGTTTGAAGGGCAGATCTACAATCTGACTCGCGCGGACATGTTGCCGGATTTGTTGCATGTGAAGGTCGATGATCCGCTGGTGAAGCTGTGGGGCGAGCGTTTCCTCGGCATCTTCCTGATTGGCGGCACCTTTGGCGGCCTGCTCTTCAGTTCGCTCGCGGACAGATGGGGGCGCAATCCGGTGATGGCACTCACGATCCTGTTTTACTCGGTCTTCTCCGGGGTCACGGCGTTTGCGGATCAGATCTGGCAGGTTGGGGCGCTGCGTTTTCTCGTGGCGATGGGTGTCGGAGGGGAATGGGCCGTGGGCGCGGCGTTGGTGGCCGAGGTGTTTCCGAGAGAGGCGCGGGAACGCGCTGGCGGCATTTTTCACGCGACGAGCGTGGGGGGCTTGTGGCTCGCCGCAGCGGCGGGCCTGTGGGTGGGAACGCAATGGCGCACGGCCTATTTGCTTGGTGTGTTGCCGGCTTTGTTGGTGCTGTGGGTGCGCCTGAGCATCAAAGAGCCCGAGTCCTGGAAAGCGGCGCGTGAGACGAAAAAGGAGCGCATGGGCAGCTTTGGTGAATTGCTAGGTGATCCTCGTTGGCGTGCGCGGGCTGTGTTTGGCGCGATGCTGGCCATGGTGGGTTTGGCTACGTTCTGGGGCGTGGTGGTGGGTGGGCAAGACATCGCGGCCGACTTCCTGAAGCGGGCTAATGACCCTGATTGGGCCAGCAAATCGAAGATTGCCTTCGGCTTCATCCAAACGGCCGGGGCCGGGGCCGGGATGTTGGCCTTCGGGCCGCTGAGTGCTCGATGGGGCTGCAAAAAGACCTTCATCATCATGCATCTTGCCGCGTTGGTGATGACGCCCGTGATCTGCTGGGTGCCGGCGCACGTGGGCAGTTATATTCTGCTGCTCGTTCTGCTGCCGATTTTCGCCTTTTTCGCACAGGGCATTCACGCTGGGTATGCGGTGTTTTTTCCGGCGCTCTTTCCCACCCACTTGCGGGCGACGGGTTCCGGTTTTTGTTTCAACACAGGCCGCATCCTCGCGGCCCCGGTGCTGATCTGGCTCAGCGCGTGGTTGAAATCGGCTTACTCCACACCCATCGCGGTGACGTGGCTGGGAGGTTTCTTTTTGCTGGGCTTGGTTTTCCTGGCATTCCTGCCTGAGACGCACGGAGAAGAGCTGCCAGAGTGAGGTGCATGCGCTGCTGATGCAATCGAGAGGCGTTCGGCACGTTGCATTCCCATCCAAATGTATTTATTCTCATGCCCCCCATCCCGATCCGCACTGAAGGCCGACAATGTGAAGTGGCTTGGTTTTCCGCCATCTGCTCCGATGACTACGAGTTCCTCGGCATCCCTGATGGTTCCCTCCGCTCCAGCTACGAACACTGTGGCGAGATCGTGAAGAGAGCGGACGCGCTCGGCTATCAAAACATCCTGCTGCCCTCCGGCTGGATTGCCGGGCAGGACGCGCTGGCCTTTGCCTCCGCGCTGGCTCCACAGACACAGCAGATCAATTTCCTCGTCGCCTTGCGCATGGGCGAGGTGTGGCCGCCGATGCTGGCGCGTGCGCTTTCCACGCTCGATCACCTCTCAAAGGGCCGCCTCACGATCAACATCATTTCCTCCGACATGCCGGGCATCAAAGAGGATAACCAAACGCGCTACGAGCGCTCCAGCGAGATCATTGAAATTCTGCAGGGCCTGTGGCGCGCGAACGGGCCCTATGAGTTCAAAGGCAAGTTCTACGACATCAACCTGCCGACCACGGAGCCAGCGAAGACCTATCAGCAGAATGGCGGACCGCTGATGTATTTCGGCGGCATCTCGCCCGCTGCACAGGATTTGTGCGCGAAGCACTGTGATGTCTTCCTCATGTGGCCGGAGACGGAGGATCGCATCGCGGAAACAATGCGCGTGATGTCAGAGAAAGCCGCAGGCTACGGTCGCAAGATCGACTTCGGATTCCGCAGCCACGTCATTGTGCGCGAAACGGAAGCCGAGGCCCGAGCGGCGGCGGATCGTCTGATTTCCAAGCTCGATGCCGCCAAGGGCGCTGAGATCAAAGCCCGTTCACAAGACAGCCAAAGCAGTGGTGTGAAGCGTCAGGACGAACTCCGTGCGCAAAGCAAGGATCTCTACATCGAAGATCGCCTTTGGAGCGGTATTGGTCTGGCACGCAGCGGCTGCGCGAGCGCCATCGTGGGCGATCCCGATCAAGTGCTCGCCAAACTGAACCGCTACATGGAGATGGGCATGCGCGCCTTCGTCCTCAGCGGCTACCCGCATCTCGACGAGTGCGATCTCTTTGCGAAATACGTCCTGCCGAAACTCCCGACCTGCCGCATCAATGAACTGCAAAACCGCCGTGTGCCGGACCCGGTGACACCCTTGACCACAGCCACGCGCGTCTGATACAGAGCACGCACCCTTCGCCCTCCGTTCACGTTTTATGCCACCCATTCGCTTCGCTCTCGCCGGATTCGGCGCCTGGGGCAAATTTCATGCCCAATCCATTGCCGGAAACCGGGACGCCAAACTTGTCGCGATCACAGCGCCCTCGGAGGCGTCGCGCGAAGAGGCTTGGAAACTCTATCCTGAGGCGCAAATCTTCGCGGACAGCCTCGACATGATTGCGAAGGTTGATTTCGATATCATCGACATCGCCACGCCGAGCCATACGCACCGTGAGATCGCGCTCGCTGGGATGGAGAGGGGCAAACATGTCCTTTTGGAGAAACCCATGGCCATCACGCTCGATGATTGCAAAGCCATCGTGGCCGGAGCCCGCGATCACGGTGTGCATCTGGCCGTTGGTCACGAGTTGCGTCTCTCCAGCCAATGGGGCCGAATCAAGGAGATCATCGTTGCTGGCACCATCGGTGATCCGCAATATGTGTTGGTGGAGCTTTCGCGAAAACCTTACCGTCCGGGTGCGTCCGGCTGGCGTTACGACCAGAGCCGTGTCGGTTCGTGGGTGCTGGAGGAGCCAATTCACTTCTTCGACCTCGCGCGCTGGTATCTTGAAGGAAGTGGCGATCCGGTGGAGCTTTATGCGTATGGAAACTCACGCGATTCGCAGCGCCCCTCGCTTTACGACAACTTCAGCGCCATGTTTCAATATTCGAATGGCAGCTACGCCGTCGTCTCGCAGACACTCGCCGCCTTTGAGCATCATCAAACGGTGAAGGTCAGCGGCACCAAGGGCGCGCTGTGGGCCGGGTGGAGCGGTGCGCTGGACCGCACACTGGAGCCCACCGCGTTCCTCAAGGTCTTCGACGGCGAAAAACTGGAAGAGGTGACGCTCACCAAACAAAGCGGCGAAGTCTTCGAACTCCGCGAAGAGATCGCGCAAAGCATCGAGATGGTGCGCAGCGGCAAAACGCCCATCGCCACCGGCCTCGACGGGCTTTGGAGCGCTGGCTTATGCCTCGTCGCCGAGGAATCCATCCGCCAGAAAAGGCCGCTGCCCGTGGGCGAGTTGCTGCAGTTTTGATCCGCTCCCCTTCAGGACCAACACAATCAAGCAGGTTGACGACAAACAATGGATTTACTCCCCAATCCGCCAAGCAAAGTCCGAAACCCGAGCGTGGCAATCTTCATCTTTCGCCTCAAATGTTTCGCCCGTTGAACTGGTGAATGGGGTCTTCTGGCGAAAGATGTTGGGCGAAAAATAGGATTGCAGCCTTGCTTCATCTTTCGCCCCAAATGTTTCGCCGGTTGAACTGGTGAATGTGGTTTTGAGGCGGAAAATGTTGGGCGAAAAATAGGATTGCAGCCTTGCTTCATCTTTCGCCCCAAATGTTTCGCCGGTTGAACTGGTGAATGTGGTTTTGTGGCGAAAAATGGTAGGCGAAAAATAGGATTGCACCCTTGCTTCATCTTTCGCCCCAAATGTTTC